>NZ_JAVAYN010000029.1:0-72883 GCF_054863025.1 Bradyrhizobium sp. 23AC | reverse complement strand
GCTCGGCCTGACCAAGCGCTTTGCGGAGATGTACTGCCAGGCGCTGGATCACGACCTCGCAGCCGGGGCGCACGGCGTCAAGCCGCCGATGCGGCTGATCTCGGTCCGGTTCGGCAACGTGCTGGCTTCGAACGGCTCGGTGGTTCCGAAATTCAAGGCCCAGATCGAGGCCGGCGGCCCGGTGACGGTGACGCATCCCGATATGGTCCGTTACTTCATGACCATTCGCGAGGCCTGCGATCTCGTCATCACCGCGGCCACGCATGCGCTCGGAACACACCGTCCCGACGTCTCGGTCTACGTGCTCAACATGGGCCAGCCGGTGAAGATCGTCGATCTCGCCGAGCGCATGATCCGCCTTTCCGGACTGCAGCCCGGCTACGACATCGAGATCGTGTTCACGGGCATGCGGCCGGGCGAACGCCTGCACGAGATCCTGTTCGCCACCGAGGAGCCGACCCGCGAGATCGGCGTTGCCGGGATCATGGCCGCGCAGCCGAACGAGCCGCCGATGCAGACGCTGCGCAAATGGATCGCGGCGCTGGAGCAGGCGATCGCGCGCGACGATCGCGCCACTATCAGGACCATCCTGAAGGATGCGGTGCCCGAATTCGGGTCGACCGCGGCCTGACCATGCAGCCTCGGGGCAAGATCGTCGTCGCGAGCCAGCATTATCCGCCGGATACCAGCACAACGGCGGCCATCATGGCCGAGATCGCCTGCCGTCTCGCCGACGAGCACGAGGTGGTCGTGCTCTCGGGCTGGCCGGGCGCGTTGCCGGACTTGCAGACCGGTCCGGGCAAGCCACGCGTCGTCGCAATCAAGAACCGCATGGCGGGCAAGGCGGCGCTGGTGCGGCGCGGGGTCTCGGAGCTGCTGTTCGCGGCGCGCACGTTCTTTTCCTTGCTGCGCGAGCTTAAGGCAGGCGACGTTGTGCTCACGGTCACCGCGCCGTTCATGCTGCCTTACGCGGTGGCGGCGGCAGCCAGGCTCAAGGGCGCACGTTCCGCGCTGATCATGCACGACCTCTTTCCCGACGTGCTGGTGATGGCGGGCCTGCTGAAACCGGGCTCGTTCGTGACGCGGACGATGCGCGCCGCCAACAGCCTGATGTTCCGCGCGCTCAATGCCGTCATCACCATCGGCCGCGACGCGGAGCGGCCGCTGCTGCGCTATGCCGGAATGACGCGGAACAAGATCCGCTTCATCCCGAACTGGGCGACTCTCGTGCCCGCGCCGCGGCCGGTCGATTCGGACAACCCGTTCCGCAAGGCGGTTTCCGCGCGCTTCATCGTCGGCCTGTCGGGCAATCTCGGTTTCACCCACGATCCGGAGATCGTGTTCGAGGCGGCGCGGCTTCTGAAGGACGAGGCCGACATTCACTTCCTGCTGTCCGGCTGGGGCATCGGCTTCGAACGGCTGAAGCAGTTGCAGGCGGCGGCGAACCTGCCCAATGTCTCGTTTGTCGGACGGGTCGAGGATGCCGAGCTCGAGGCGTTGCTGGCGTCCGCCGATCTCTGGATCATTCCATACAGGAAGGACGTTGCGGGGGTGTCGGTGCCGAGCCGGTTCTATAATCTGCTGGCGGTCGGCCGTCCCGTGGTGCTGGTGTCCGAGCCGGAGGCCGAGGCTGCCTTGACGGTGGTGGAGAACGGGCTCGGCTGGGTCGTGACGCCGGGCCGCCCGGACCAGCTCGCCGCGGCGATCCGCGCGGCGTCCCGTTCCAACGACGATGCGATGACGGAGCGCGCGGTGAGGACGGCATTGCGATTCGACCGGACGACGGCGATGAACGCCTATGCCGGTGTGATCGACGAATTGTTGCACACCCCGAACCTTTCGGAGCAACGATGAGCGAGAAGAAACCGGTCGTGCTGGTGACGGGAGCGAGCGGCTTCGTCGGCCGTCATGTCGTGCCGGCGCTCCAGCGCGAGGGATGGTCGGTCCGCCGCGCGGTCCGTCGCGCGGAAGGTGCCGACGACGAGGTGGTGATCGAGACGATCGGTCCCGAGACCGATTGGCAAGCCGCGCTGGAAGGCGTCGACGCAGTCGTTCATCTCGCCGCGCGCGTGCACCACAAACACGAGGAGCATGCGGTCCAGCTCTACCGCAACGTCAACATCGCCGGCACGCTGCATCTGGCGCGCTGTGCGGCGACGGCCGGCGTGCGCCAGTTCGTCTTCATCAGCACCGTGCTCGTGCACGGCCGTAGCAACGAGGGCCGCGCCCCGTTCAGCGAGAGCGACATCCTGACGCCGCGCGGCCTCTACGGCATGTCCAAGGCTGCGGCCGAAGCGGGCTTGAGGACGTTGGCGCGCGACAACGACATGAAGATCTCGGTGATCCGGCCGCCGCTGGTCTATGGCGCGGGCGCCAAGGGCAATTTTGCGCTGCTGACGCGCGCGGTCCAGCTCGGGTTGCCGCTGCCCGTTGCCGCGATCCGCAACCAGCGCGCCTTCCTTGCCGTGCAGAACCTGTCGTCGTTCATCCTGCGCCGGCTCGGCCATCCCGATCCCGCCAGCAATTTCGAGATATTCCTCGTCGCCGACAGGGAGCAGGTCTCGACGCCCGAATTCATCACCCGTCTGGCCGAAGCGTCCGGCAAGAACCTGCGGCTGTTCGGCGTGCCGCCGGGCCTGCTCAGCACGCTGCTCAATGTCATGGGCCGGCAGGATACGCATGACAGCCTGATCGGCTCGCTCGAGCTCAACATCTCCAAGGCGCTCGCGACCGGTTGGCAGCCGCAGGTCTCCCTCGACGAGGGGTTGCGGCTGGCGCTGTCGGCTCAGGACGCCTGAGGGCGGGAGAAGCGCCGCAGCACGAAGGCGACCGCGACCGCGCCCGCAAACAGGGTGACGATCGCGACCGGCATCGAGCCGGCGCGAACGCTGACGATGGCAAGCAATGCCAGCACGAGATTGAGCGCGAACACCTCGCCGATCACCTGCTTGACCTTAAAGCCGTTGTCGGTGGCGCGCTGATAGAAGTGCGTGCGGTGTGCCGACCAGAATGGTTCGCGCCTGATGATGCGGCGAAACAGCGTGATGGTGGAATCCGCAAGATAATAGGCGGGCAGCAGCAGTGCCGCAGCGGGCTGTCCGTGCCAGGCGAGCTCGAGCAGGCACCAGCCGAGCAAGAGGCCGATCGGCAGGCTGCCGACATCGCCCAGGAAGACCTTTGCGGCTGGGCGGTTGAACGGCGCAAAGCCAAGCATGGCCCCGCACAGCGCCGTGGCGAGCAGCGCCGCGGATGGCGAGAGGTCGCCATACCATCCGAGCAATCCGAGCGCGGCCGTGACAGGCACCACCTCCGCCACGGTCATCAGGTCGAGCCCGTCCATGAAATTGACGAGGTTCACGAACCAGATGCCGGCGAGCAGGATGAGGCCGCGCTCCAGCGCCAGGGGCAGCGCCGGCACGATGCGCGCGGTCTCCGGTGTCGTGAAAACGACGGCGGCCACGGCTCCCGCCTGCAGCAAGAGGCGGAGCAGCACGGGCAGGGGCCTGATGTCATCGACAAGTCCAACCATCGCGATCACGACGGCGGAGCCGATCAGAGGCAAGGGAATCGCGCCGTACGTCCAGGCCGTCCAGGACGCAGCCACCAGCAGCGTGGCCGCGACAACCGCGATGCCCGCACCCTGCGGGGTCGGTATCTTGTGCGACGAGCGTGCGTTCGGACGCGCCAGTGCATAACGCTGCAGCAGCGGCATGCTGCACCAGGTGATGCAGGCGGAGATCAGTGCAGCCAGCACGGCCGGCGCAAGCGCGAACAGCACCAGCCCGGCCGCAAGGTCCGGACCCGCGACGAGGGTCGTCACTCCGGTACTCCGATCGGCGCGGACCCCTGCGCGGCTTTCTCCGCGCTGAGGATCCAGACCAGGCCGCCGAACGCGCCGACGATGAAGGACACGGCGCCGAACAGAAGCGAGACGTTGACGCCCTCGTTGGCGGCCAGGCCGGCGAAGCCGAACGCCAGGCTCATCGTGGCTTCACGCACGCCCCAGCCGGCAATCGAGATCGGCATCATCGTGATCAGCATCACGGGCGGCACCAGCAGGAAGACGTCGCTGAAGCGAACCGGGGCCGCAATCGACTGCACGACGCACCAGGCGATGACGACGGCGAGCACGTGAACGAGCACCGACAGGATTGCGATGATCGGTCCGCGGCTGCGGCTGAAGATCACGCGGTTCGCGATCACGGCACAGGCGTGAATGTGATGCGTGGCCCACCAGGTCTTCAGCCAGCGCCATTTCAGCGCGCCGAAAACCAGGAAGCCGAGGCCGCCGGCGAGCGCCAGGAAATCGATGAGCAGCAGCGCCGAGCGCCCGTGCGGATCGGTGATGAGGGTGTAGCTCCAGGGCAGGCTCGCGACGATGAGAATCGCGAGCGCGATCAAGCCGATCGCGCGGTCGACGAAGATCGAGTAGGTCGCCGCACGCCAGCCGGCGCCAGCACGCGCGACCAGCCAGAGCCGGACCGCGTCGCCGCCGATCGCCGACGGCAGGGTCTGGTTGAAGAACGAGCCGATCACGTTGTAGCGCATGGCGCGGCCGAGCTCGAGCGGCGCGCCGCAGACCGCGCTGATCTCGCGCCAGCGCAGCACGCCGACGAAGATCTGCAGGAAGGTGACCGCGATCGCGGCGCCGATCCAGAACAGGCTGGTCACGGTGAAGCGCGAAAACAATTCGGACAGATCGACCTTGCGCAGCGCCAGATAGAGCAGCGCCGCGGAAATCAGGATTTTGGCCGTCGACAGCAGGATTCGGCGCATCTCGCCCGCATGAACAGGGTTTGCGAAGATTTGAGGCAACCCGACGCGAGCGCCGAATTCGGCCGCTTTGGTATGGTTTTGGCGCCGATCTTGCAATAGCTCTCGTGAACCCCTCGTGGGCTCTCGTGAGCCCCTCGTGGAGGGGCATTATGGAGCGCATGAGCCGCAGCGGGCCTATTGCGATCACCTTGAGGTGACGGCTAAACAGGATCGGGCTAGGGATCCCCAGGGAACAGGATGACGGATCAGGCGATTTTGGTCACCGGGGCCGCCGGCTTCATCGGCTTTCACGTCGCCCGGCAGCTCCTGGGCGAAGGCCGCACCGTCGTCGGGCTCGACAATCTCAACAGCTATTACGATCCGGCACTGAAGCGGGCGCGCCTGGCGCTGTTGCAGAGTGACCCCCGCTTCTCCTTCGTCGAGGCCGATCTTGCCGACCGCGAGACGATGGCGGCGTTGTTTGCGCAACATCGTTTTACGGAGGTCGTGCATCTCGCGGCGCAGGCCGGCGTGCGCTACTCGATCGAGCAGCCGCACGCCTACGCCGATTCCAACTTGATGGGCTTTCTCAACGTGCTCGAGGGCTGCCGCAACAGCGGCTGTCGTCATCTCGTTTACGCCTCGTCATCCTCCGTTTACGGCGCCAACACAAAATTGCCATTTGCGGTTGCGGACCGGACCGACCATCCCGTGAGCTTCTACGCCGCGACCAAGAAGGCGAACGAGGTGATGGCGCAGTCCTACAGCCATCTCTATCGCCTGCCGGTCACGGGCCTTCGCTTCTTTACCATTTACGGGCCATGGGGACGGCCCGACATGGCCATGTTTCTGTTCGTAAACGCCATCATGGCGGGCAAGCCGATCCGGCTGTTTAACCATGGCCGAATGCGTCGCGACTTCACCTATGTTGATGATGTCACACGTGTAGTATCCAAGCTGATCGATCTTGTGCCTGCGGACGATCCGGCTGCCGCAAATGCGCCGTTTAAGCTCTACAATGTCGGCAATCACCATCCGGAGGAACTGATGCACGTCGTCGGGCTTCTGGAGCGGGAGCTGGGCCGGACGGCGATCAAAGAATTGCTGCCGATGCAGCCGGGAGATGTGCTGGAAACGTTCGCGGATGTCGAGGACCTGATGCGCGACACCGGCTTTGCACCGTCAACGCCGATCGAGCATGGGGTCCATAATTTTGTCACCTGGTATCGGGACTACTTCAAGGTTTGAGATGACGATGGACAAACGCATTATCCCCCTGATCATGTGCGGCGGCGCCGGCACGCGGCTGTGGCCGGCTTCGCGCGAGGTGCGGCCAAAACAGTTCCTGCCGCTGTTCGGCACGCGCTCGACCTTCCAGGACACGCTGCTGCGCGTCTCCGATCCCTCCTTGTTCGACCGGCCGATCGTCATCACCAATGCGTCCTATCGCTTCATGGTGCTGGAGCAGCTCGCCGAGATCGGCATCGAGGCCGACGTGATCCTCGAGCCGATGCGTCGCGATTCCGGTCCCGCGATCGCGGCCGGCGCCGTGTTCGCGCAGAACCGCGCCAGTGAAGCCATCGTGCTCGCGCTCGCCGCCGACCACGTCGTGCAGGACAATGCCGCTTTCGTTGCCGCCTGCCGCGAGGGCCGTAACGCCGCGAGCACCGGGCGCATCGTCACCTTCGGCGTCAAGCCGGAGCGGCCGGCGACCGAATACGGCTATATCAACCCGGGCGAGGTGATCTCCGGCGAGGTGCATGCGGTCGCGCGCTTCGTGGAGAAGCCGGACGCGGTGAAGGCATCCGACTACGTCAATTCGGGCTATCTCTGGAACAGCGGCAACTTCATGTTCCCAGCCAGCGTGCTGCTCGACGAATATCGCAGGGTCGATGCAGGAAGCGTCGAGGCCGTCACCAACGCGGTCAACAATGCCGGCCGCGATCTCGGCTTCGTCACGCTGGAGCCCGAGGCGTTCGGCGCGGCCAAGGCGATCTCGATCGACTATGCCGTGATGGAGAAGACCTCGCGCGCAGCGGTCGTGCCGGTGTCGTGCGGCTGGTCCGACGTCGGCTCCTGGCACGCGGTGTGGGAGCTCTCCGACAAGGACGCGCAAGGCAATGCGTCGCACGGCAGCGCGGTGTTCGAGGATTCCCGCAACTGCAACGTCACCACCGATTCCGCGCTGGTCGCGCTCGAAGGCGTCGATGATCTCGTCGTGGTCGCGACCGCGGATGCGGTGCTGGTCTCGCGCCAGAAGGATGCCAACGGCCTGAAGCGTCTCGTCACGAAGCTGAAGGCGGTCGCGCCGAAGGTCACCGAGGAGCATCTCAAGGTGCACCGGCCCTGGGGCAGCTATCAGTCGGTCGACAATGGCGAGCGCCACCAGGTCAAGCGCATCGTGGTGAAGCCGGGCGGGCGGCTGTCGCTGCAGAAGCACCATCATCGCGCCGAGCACTGGATCGTGGTCCGCGGCGCCGCACGCGTCACCGTCAACGAGGCCGTGAAGACCGTGCACGAGAACGAGTCGATCTACATCCCGATGGGCGCCGTGCACCGGATGGAGAACCCCGGTAAAATCATGCTGGAACTGATCGAGGTCCAGACTGGAAGCTATCTCGGGGAAGACGACATCATCCGGATTGAAGACGACTATCAAAGGTCGTAACCAGCAAACTCCGAATCACGCGACCCGGGCCAAAGAATCCATACTTTTCGGCTTAAGGCCCGGGGAACGTGTAACTTTTTGAATCAAATCGTGTCCGGGCCGCCAAGGCGGCATTCGCCACAAATGTGGCGTCCGTGCTAGAAGCGCGCCGGGGATTTGCGTTGAATCGGGGTTTACTCAGATGAGTTCCAAAGGGTCTGCACCGGCAAAGGCCGGCTTGCGCGTTGGCGTCATTGGCGCTGGCGTGATGGGGAGCAACCACGCGCGCGTGCTTGCGGGTCTTCCCGGCGTCAGCCTCGTCGGCGTCGTCGATCCTTCGCCGGCACATCGCGCACGCGCGACGGAACTTGCCAATTGCGCAAGCTTCGAGACCCTCGACCAGCTCTTCGCCGAAGGAATCGACGCCGTCACCATCGCAGCTCCCACCCATCTGCATCACGAGGTCGCGCTCGCCTGCATCGCCAAGAACATTCATGTTCTGGTCGAGAAGCCGATCGCATCCACGGTGGAGGAGGGCCGCGAGATCGTCGCCGCCGCGCAAAAGGCCGGCGTCACGCTGATGGTCGGCCATGTCGAGCGCTTCAATCCGGCGGTTGCCGCCGTCAAGCAGGCGATCGCGGGCGAGGATATTCTCTCCATCGCGATCACCCGCGTCGGCCCGTTCCCGCCGCGCATGTCGAATGTCGGCGTCGTCATCGACCTCGCCGTGCACGACATCGATCTGATCCGCTGGTTCACCGAATCCGACATCGTCGAGGTGCAGCCGCAATTGTCGAGCGCGGTCGCCGAGCGCGAGGACATCGCGCTGCTGCAGTTCCGCACCGCCAACGGCGTGCTCGCCCACATCAACACCAACTGGCTGACGCCGTTCAAGGCGCGCAGCGTCACGGTCGCGACCCGCGGCAAATACGTGATGGGCGATCTGCTCACGCGCCAGGTCACCGAGTGCTTCGGCTTCAAGCCTGACGGCAGCTATTCGATGCGGCATCTGCCGGTCGGACATGACGAGCCGCTCCGCGCCGAGCTGATCGCGTTCCTCAAGGCGGTGCGCAACGGCGAGACGCCGGCGGTCACCGGCGACGAAGGCGTCGCCAGCCTCGAGATCGCGACGCAGTGCCTGGAGACGCCGTCGCGGCCCGCGGCCAAATCGCCCGCCCTCAAGGGCCCGCGCCGCGTCGCCGGCTGAACCCTTCATCCATGTCGACCATTCAAGAAGGCGCCAAGAGCCAGGTCATGAACCAGCATCTGCGTTCCGAACCCATTCCCTTCATCGACGTCGCCTCGCAGCGCCGCCGGCTCGGCGCTTCGCTCGATGCCGCGGTCAAGCGCGTTCTCGACCACTGCCAATTCGTCAATGGCCCTGAAGTCACCGAGCTCGAGAAGCAACTCGCGGCCTATAGCGGTGCCAAGCATGTGATCGGCTGCGCCAGCGGCACCGACGCGCTTCTCATGGTGCTGATGGCAAAGAACGTCGGGCCCGGCGATGCCGTGCTGTGTCCGTCGTTCACCTTCATCGCGACCGCGTCGCCGGCGGCACGGATGGGCGCGACCCCTGTCTACGTCGATGTCGACGAGACGACCTTCAACATGAGCCCGGAGTCCCTGAAGCGCGGTATCGCGACCGCCCGCAAGGCCGGCCTGAGGCCGGTTGCGGTCATTCCGGTCGATCTGTTCGGCCAGCCCGCCGACCACGATGCCATCGCCGAGATCGCCAGGGCCGAAGGCCTGTTCGTGATCGATGACGCCGCGCAAGGTTTTGGCGCAAGCTACAAGGGCCGCAAGCTCGGCACCTTCGGGCTCGCCACTACGACCAGCTTCTTCCCCGCAAAGCCGCTCGGCTGCTTCGGCGACGGCGGCGCGATCTTCACCGATGACGACGAGCTCGCGGCCACCTTGCGCAGCATCCGCGTGCACGGGCAGGGCGTCGACAAATACGACAACGTCCGCCTCGGCCTCACCGGCCGGCTCGACACCATGCAGGCCGCGATCCTGATCGAGAAGCTGAAGATCTTCGACGACGAGATCGCAGCCCGCAACAAGGTCGCGGAGCGCTACGCGCGCGGCCTGTCCAACGTGGTCACCGTGCCGCGCCTCAGCCCCGGCAATACCTCGGTCTGGGCGCAGTACACCATCCGCCTCCCTGAGGGCACCGACCGCGACGGCTTCGCTGCCGCGCTGAAAGCCCAGGGCGTGCCGACCGCGATCTATTACGGCAAGTCGATGCATCATCAGACCGCCTACAAGCAATATCCGGTCGCCGAGGGCGGCCTGCCCGGTTGCGAGAGCCTGTCGCAGGATGTCATCAGCCTGCCGATGCACGCCTATCTGACCGAAGCCGACCAGGAGCGAATCATCGCCGCCGTCCGCGGCGCGATTGCGGGCTGATTTCGCGGCTGTCCGCCTCTCCCGCTTGCGGGAGAGGTTGCGCCCACCGGGTCGCGCCGAAGGCGCGCCCGCTGACAGGCTCCGGCGCGGGTGAGGGCTCTCTCCTCTGGGGGAGTCTTCGTCGTCGAGACACCCTCTCCCCAACCGTCCCCCGCAGGCAGGGGAGGGGGCGAACCTTCGCCGTGGTTTGCACCTAGACCTAATCCCGGCATGCTCTAGAACAGTCCACATGCTCGGACGCATCTTCACGGTCGGCGGATACACGCTGCTCTCGCGGCTGACGGGGTTTGCCCGCGACATCATGCTCGCGGCGATCCTCGGCGCCGGCCCCGTGGCCGACGCCTTTTTCGTGGCGCTGCGGCTGCCCAATCATTTCCGCGCGATCTTCGCCGAGGGCGCCTTCAACGCCGCCTGGGTCCCGGCCTATGCCCATGTCCATGGCGAGAAGGGGGAGGGGGCGGCAAAGCTTTTCGCCGACCGCATCTTCACGCTGCTGCTGGCCTCGCAGGTGGTGCTGCTCATCGTCGCCTGGCTGTTCATGCCGCAGGCCATGCGCATCCTCGCACCGGGCTTCAGTGACGACGCCGAGCAGCGCAAGCTCGCGATCGAGCTGACCCGGATCACCTTTCCCTATCTGCTCTTGATCACGCTGGTGACGCTCTATGGCGGCATGCTCAACGTGATGCAGCGCTTTGCCAGCGCCGCGGCCGCCTCGATCTTCCTCAACGTTTCGATGATGATGACGCTGGCGGTCGCCGTCTGGTTTCCGAGCGCGGGCCATGCGGCTGCCTGGGGCGTCCTGATCTCCGGTTTCCTGCAATATTTCCTGCTGGCCGGCGATCTCGCCCGTCACGGCGGCCTGCCGCGCTTTGCGCCGCTGAAGCTCGACGAAGACGTCCGCGGTTTCTTCAAGGCACTCGGCCCCGCGACGCTGGGCTCGATGGGCACGCAGGTCGCGCTGTTCGCCGACACCATCATCGCGACCTTCCTGCCTGCCGGCGCGCTGTCGGCGCTCTATTATGCCGACCGGCTCAACCAGCTCCCGATCGGCGTGATCGGCATCGCCATCGGCACCGTGCTGCTGCCGGAGATGTCGCGCCGGATCACCGCCAATGACCATGACGGTGCGATGAAGGCGCAGCGCCGCGCTTTCGATTTCACGCTGCTGTTCTCGATCCCGTTCGTTGCGGCCTTCCTCACCGTGCCCGACGAGATCATGCGCGCGCTGTTCGCACGCGGCGCCTTCTCCAAGGCCGACGCTGTCGCCGCGGGCGGCACGCTCGCGGCCTACGCCATCGGCCTGATCCCGTTCGTGCTGATCCGCAGCGCGGTTGCGACCTTCTATGCCCGCAAGGATACAGCGACGCCGGTGCGGGCATCGCTGACCGGCATCGCCGTCAACGTCGCGCTGAAGGTCGCCTTGATGGGATCGCTGGCCCAGATCGGACTTGCGCTCGCAACCGCCGTCGGCGTCTGGACCAATCTGTTGCTGGTGCTGTTCTTCGCCGTGCGGCGCGGCTTTCTCGTGCTGGACCGCGCCTGGCTGATGTCGCTGGCCAAATTCCTGCTGACCGGCTTGATCCTCGCCGCAGCGTTCTGGCTGATCGCGCACTTCAGCGCTTCAGCTCTGGCCTCGATGCGCTTCCACGACGAGTTGACGCTCGTCCTGCTCGCCGTCGGCGGCACAATCGTCTATGTGCTCACGATCCTCATCCTGTTCGGCCGCAGCTGGCTGGTTTCGCTGGTGCGCGGCTAGGCGTGTGCCGAAAGCCAACACTCCTACCCCGCCGTCACCGCGCCGAAGAATCGCTTTGAACGCGGCCAACGCCGTGAGCAGATGGACCGTTTGTTGGGCCTCGGAGGCACCAGGGGTCTACAGCGCGTCATGCCCCGCCGGGCGGCCTTCATGGGGTTCGCCAATCGTGATACGATCTCGATATTCAGGTGCCGTCCTCAGGTAGCAACGCGATGAGGCAGTGACCATGTCATTTCGCTCTCCCTGGTCCACATCTCGGATCGACCAGTTCGCCACCAGCAATGCCGACCTGCTGATCCTGATCGGCCGCATCCTGCTTGCATGGGTGTTTGTTGGAAGCGCGTATGGCGCACTTGCCAACTTCAGTGGCTCAGTGGGTTATTTTCGGTCGCTCAACCTTCCCGTGCCGCAGCTGTTCACGACGACCACCGTCATCCTGGAAATACTGATATCGGTTGGTTTGATACTCGGCATTGGTACGCGCTACTGCGCAATTTTGATTTTTCTATTTGTATTGTCGGCTACTGCAATCGCGCATCGTTACTGGGAATATCCCGCCGGTCCGCAACAGTTCGGGCAGTACAATAATTTCCTGAAGAACATCTCGATATCAGGAGGCGCTCTGTTGATCCTGGTCACCGGAGGGGGCCGGTTCTCCCTCGATCGGAGGCTGGCACGCTAGCAGCGTTGTTCGTTTCAGCCGCTCAGCTTGATAGCCAATAACTTCCTTCGAGCGAGCATCGTCTGCCCCAGCAGAGTTGCGAGAGGTTGCAGCCGCACGATGTGCCGTTTGGTCGTTCGTCTTGACGCCATTAACGCGAGGCGCGGCTCTGCCAGCTCGGCAGCTGCCAAGCCGTGCCTTTGCGGCCGTTACTGCGTCACTTCGTTTTGTGCCTGAAAGCAACCTCGAGCAGATGGCTGACGAGATTCGAGAGCGGCTTCAGGTGCTCGCTTATTATCCTGAAGGAAAGCATCAGCCACGTCGCGAGCGCGGCACACCACAACAGGGCTTCCAATGTTTCGGGCATGAGGACACCCATTAAAGCAATTACTGGAAATCCGAGCAGTGTTGCCGATCTGAACCCATGCGACAAGTCCTCCTAAAAGTGGCAACATGCTGAAACACTCGGAAGAACCGTTAGCTCGCCATGACAATCGCCCAAGCACGGCGTCTGAGTGTACGCCGGGAAGCTAAACCATTCTGCTGCTGGTGCTCTTCTTTGCCGCGCGGCGCGGCTTTCTCGTGCTTGACCGTGCCTGGCTGATGTTGCTCGGCAAATTCCTGCTGACCGGGATCATCCTCCTCGCAGCGTTCTGGCTGATTGCGCGCTTCAGCGCTTCATCGCTCGCCTCGATGCATTTCCACGACGAGTTGACGCTCGTCCTGCTCGTCGTCGGCGGCTCGCATCGTGCCGCCGCAGAGTGCTCGCCTCAAGGCTGTAGCCGACCTGCGCACATCTCTTGATTTCGCGCGGTTTCCGTGGTATCAACGCCGCATGATTAAATGCTCGCGCATCGTCAACCGCAACCACATGACCCGCTTCGGCTGGGCCGTGGAAGGAGTCGTGCGCTAGGAATTCGACGACGACATCTTTTCCACCAGGCCCCGCCGGCATCGGACGGGGCCTTTTGTTTGGCCACGCTCCCTGCCGGCTCAACAGCAGGAGCGTGCGATGCCACCCCAACAGACGAACATCTCACCCGAAATTGAGGTCGATGCCGCAAGGCGTGGCCTCGACCTTTCCATCGTCCTGAGCCTGCTCAGGCGATATTGGCGTGCGTTTCAGGAGTGGCGGCCGCGCGCAGGGGTCACCTTGCAGGACCTCAGTGACAGGGAGCTGATGGACATCGGTCTGACGCGCGGCGATATCGATTGCATCGCGCCTGAACGCGCCATCGAGAGATTGAGAGACAGCACGAGGACTCTGTGGGGCCGTGGCGGGATGTGACGGACCACAATTCCTGCCGTTCTTCACTGCGACAAGGAGAGGAGGCGATCATGATATCGCATGCTGCCGGTGCTCAGGCGGACGTGGAAATCCGACGATTGAATGTCGATGATCTCGATCTTTTTCACGACATTCGCGCGGAGGCGCTTCAGATGCACCCTCAAACGTTTGGTTCTCCTGAAGAGGACGAGGGCGGGGAGCCGATGATGGCGGCTTATCGCCGTTGGCTGGATGGAATGATCTTCGGCGCATTTCGATGCGGGAGCTTGATGGGCGTCGCGGGCTTCTATGTATCGCCAGATTGGCGATCGCAGCACAGGGGCAACATCTTTACGGTTTACGTGAGGGAGGAGGGCCGAGGTAAAGGGGTCGGAGATCGGCTCATCAAGGAGCTTCTTGCCCATGCCGAGGCACGCGTCGAGCAGGTGCATCTCGCCGTCCTGTTCGAATCGACCGCTGCAATCAACATCTACAAGCGTAACGGCTTTGAAATCTACGGTACCGATCCCGCTGCCGTCCGCATAGGAGAGGCCACCTACGACAAGTACTTTATGGTCAGGAAATTCAGCCGCTAACGCCGTTTCCCACGGCTGTCCGGGCTGGTCACGCCAGAACCGTCGGGGGTGGCTTCGAATCATCGGCCCTATGGGGAACGGCCCGCCTAAACCCGTTTGCCTTGCCAGTTTTTCCACGGCAATATGCCGGCAAAACAACCATGAGAACGGGAAGATAAAATGGCGGCTCCCATCAAGTTCGGCGTTGGCCAAAGCGTGCTGCGCAAGGAGGATGACGCGCTCATCCGCGGCAAGGGCCGCTATACCGACGATTACGCGCCGCAGGCTGCGCTGCGCTGCCTGATGCTGCGCTCGCCGCATGCGCATGCCAAATACACCATCGATGTGAGCCGCGCCCGCGGGCTGCCTGGCGTCGCGCTGATCCTGACCGCCGACGACGTTGGGGATCTCGGCAATCTGCCCTGCCTGTTCAATCTCGAGACCGATCCGTTCACCGGCCCGCCATACCCGATCCTGGCCAAGGACGAGGTGCGCCATGTAGGCGATGCCGTCGCCTTCGTCGTCGCCGAGACCATCGACCAGGCCCGCGACGCGATCGAGGCGATCGACGTCAAATGGTCGCCGCTCCCGGCGGTGACCGGCGTCGTCAATGCCGTGAAGAAGGGCGCGCCGCAGGTCTGGCCCGACAAGGCCGGCAATGTGCTGTTCGACGTCTCGATCGGCGACAAGGCCGCGACCGAAGCTGCCTTCGCCAAGGCGCATGCGGTGGCGGAAATCTCGATCGTCAATCCGCGCGTGGTCGCGAACTTCCTGGAGACGCGCGCGGCCGTTTGCGAGTACGATTCCAAGCGCGACCATCTGACGCTGACGGTCGGCAGCCAGGGCAGCCATCGCCTGCGCGACATCCTGTGCCAGAACGTGCTCAACATCTCGACTGACAAGATGCGGGTAATCTGCCCCGATGTCGGCGGCGGCTTTGGCACAAAGCTGTTTCCGTACCGGGAATACGCCCTGATGGCGGTCGCCGCGCGAAAACTGAAGAAGGCGGTGAAATGGGCGGCCGACCGCTCCGAGCATTTCCTTGGCGATGCGCAGGGCCGCGACAACGTCACCACTGCGAAGATGGCGCTGGCCGAGGACGGCAAGTTCCTCGCGATGGATTGCGACCTGATGGGCGACATGGGCGCGTATCTGTCGACCTTCGGGCCCTACATTCCCCATGGCGGCGCCGGCATGCTGCCGGGCCTCTACGACATTCAGGCCTTCCACTGCCGGGTGCGCACCATCTTCACGCACAGCGTGCCGGTCGATGCCTATCGCGGCGCCGGGCGGCCGGAGGCGGCCTACGTCATCGAACGTCTCGTGGACGCCTGCGCGCGAAAGCTCGACATGACGCCGGATGCCATCCGTCGCAAGAACTTCATCCCGCCGAAGGCGCTGCCGTACAAGACGGCCACGGGCAAGGTCTACGATTCCGGCGATTTCGCCGCGCATCTCAAGCGCGCGATGGAGATCGCCGAGTGGAAGGAGTTTGCAAAGCGCGCCAAGGCGGCCAAAAAGGAGGGCCTGATCCGCGGCATCGGCCTTGCGAGCTATGTCGAGATTTGCGGCGTGATGGGTGAGGAGACGGCCAATGTCCGTCTCGATCCGAGCGGCGACGTCACCGTGCTGATCGGCACGCAATCGAGCGGGCAGGGCCATCAGACCGCCTATGCGCAGATCGTCGCCGAGCAATTCGGCCTGCCACCGGAGCGCGTGCATATCCGCCAGGGCGACACCGAGGAGATCGCGACCGGCCTCGGTACCGGCGGCTCGGCCTCGATTCCCACCGGCGGCGTCTGCGTGGAGCGTGCTGCGGGCGATCTCGGCAAGAAGCTGAAGGAGCTCGCCGCGCAAGCGCTGGAAGCAAGCGCGGGCGACCTCGAGATCACCGACGGCATGATCCGGATCGCCGGCACTGACCGCTCGATCTCGTTCGCCGACCTTGCCAAGCGGCCCGGCGCCGATCCGTCGAAGCTGAACGGCAGCGCGACCTTTGCCAGTGCCGACGGCACCTATCCCAACGGCACGCATCTGGCGGAGGTCGAGATCGATCCGGCCACCGGCATCATCAAGATCGTCAACTACGTGATCGTCGATGATTTCGGCAAGACGCTCAATCCGCTGCTTCTGGCCGGCCAGGTGCATGGCGGCGCCATGCAGGGCATCGGCCAGGCGCTGATGGAGCAGGTGGTCTACGGCGCGGGCGACGGCCAGCTCATTACCGCGACCTTCATGGACTACGCGCTGCCGCGCGCAGCGGACGGGCCAGCCTTCGTGTTCGAGACTGCCAACGTTCCCTGCAAGACCAATCCGCTGGGGGTGAAGGGGGCGGGCGAGGCCGGCGCGATCGGCTCCTGTCCGGCCGTCGTCAATGCCATCGTCGATGCGCTCTGGCGCGAATACAAGATCGACCACATCGACATGCCGGCGACCCCGGAGCGGGTGTGGATCGCCATCAACGAGCACCACCGCCGCCACAATCTCTAAACCAGATCTCCGCGCGCACGGGAATAAACGCGCCGCGCGGGGTTCTACCCATGATGGGCCCGGCTTCCCCCGAAGCCGGCGAAGTCTCATTCCCTGAATCTCGCAAGCCGGAGAAACGGACCAATGAAACGGACGATGATTGTCGCGGGCGCCCTCGTGATGGGCGCGGGCGCCGTGATGGCGCAACAGGAGATTGCGGTCCAACAGGACAATCTGATGCGCGCGATCGCCAAGAACCAGTATGGCGTGATCCAGAAGATGACCAAGGGCGACATCCCCTTCGACAAGAAAGCTGCCGATCAGGCCATCGCCAGCATCGAGGCCGATGTTGCCAAGATAGCCAAGACCTTCGAGGTCAATCCCAAGCAGGATGTCGTCGACGCGACCTATGGCGCCTCGCAAAAGGTCTGGCAGAACAAGGCCGATTTCGACTCCAAGATCCCGCCGGTGCAGAAGGCGATCGCCGATGTCAAGGGCAAGATCAAGGATGTCGCCAGCCTGAAGGCGGCGTATACCGCAATCAATGACCGCTGCAGCGATTGCCACGAGACGTATCGGGTCAAGCTGAAATAGCGAGGCGCAGTTCTCGCTCCACCCGGTCTACGGCGCTGATAAGGAATCGAAAAAGGCGGTTGCGAAAGCAGCCGCTTTTTTGCGCCGGCGCGAAGCGCGGCAGAAATTCTGTCCGCAAGGTCTGACGGATCGCTGCGGGAGCGGTTATCTTCGCGCCAACGGCCGTGGCGTTGATGCGAGTCGGCGCATCACTTTCCCGACTGCGTCATCACATCAGGAGTTCCAACGCGCGGCGAAGACCCCAATCAACAGCGAGACAGGCCATGGCAAAACCGTTTCCGTCGAAGACCCACATCGGCAACCATATGCTGCATCCCGAAACCTTGATGCTGACCTATGGCTATGATCCGCAATTGTCGGAAGGCGCCATCAAGCCGCCGGTCTTCCTGACCTCCACCTTCGTGTTCAAGACCGCCGACGACGGGCAGGACTTTTTCGATTTCGTCGCCGGCCGGCGCGAGCCGCCGGAAGGCATGGGCGCGGGACTGGTCTATTCGCGTTTCAATCATCCCAACAGCGAGATCGTCGAGGACAGGCTCTCGATCTACGAGCGCACCGAGAGCTGCGCGCTGTTCTCGTCCGGCATGGCGGCGATCGCCACCACGATCCTGGCTTTCGTCCGACCCGGCGACGTCATCCTGCACTCCCAGCCGCTCTATGGCGGGACGGAAACGCTGCTGACGAACACGCTGGCCCGCCTGTCGATCGGCGCCGTCGGCTTCGCCGACGGGATCGACGAAGCCGCCGTCAAGCAGGCCTCGGAGGAGGCCATGGGCAAGGGCCGCGTTTCGATGATCCTGATCGAAACCCCGGCAAACCCGACCAACGGCCTGGTCGATGTCGCCATGATCCGCCGCATTGCCGATTCCATCGGAAAGGCCCAGGGACACATGCCGATCATTGCCTGCGACAACACGCTGCTCGGGCCGGTATTTCAGCGGCCGATCGAGCACGGCGCCGACATTTCCCTCTACTCGCTCACGAAATATGTCGGCGGTCATTCCGACCTGATCGCGGGGGCCGCGCTCGGCTCGAAGGCGCTGATGAAAGGCATCAAGGCGCTCCGGGGCGCCATCGGCACCCAGCTCGATCCGCATTCCTGCTGGATGATCAATCGCTCACTCGAGACGCTGAGCCTGCGCATGGAAAAAGCCGATGCGAATGCGCGCCTCGTGGCGGATTATTTGCGCGATCACCCCAAGGTCGCCAAGGTCCACTACCTCGGTCATCACGAGGAGGCCTCGCCGGCCGGGCGTGTGTTCGCGCGGCAATGCCTGGGGGCGGGATCCACCTTCTCGTTCGACATCGTCGGCGGCAAGGACGCTGCGGTCAAATTCCTCAACGCGTTGCAGATCCTCAAGCTGGCGGTGAGTCTCGGCGGCACGGAATCGCTCGCGAGCCTGCCCGCGACCATGACCCATTCCGGGGTTCCCGCCGACATCCGCCAGAAAATCGGCGTGCTCGATTCCACGATCCGGCTCTCGATCGGCATCGAGAACCCATCGGACCTGATCGCCGACCTCGCGCAGGCGCTGAACGCGGCTTAAGGCGCTGCCGGAATCGAAAAGGCCGGACGCCCCTCCTGCGCCCGGCCTTCACGCAACGAAGCAGCGTCGCGGCTTACTTCGTCACCTGACCGCGGATCTCGCCGCCCGGATTGGCCGCGGTGTGGATGTTGACGTAGAGCTTGCCGCCGAGCAGATCGGCAGCCTGCGCGTCGGTCAGCGTCGCTTCGCCCTTCACGGGGCTGGTGGTCGCATTCGGGATCGCGAGCGCGACGCCGGCGTTCTTGCCGGCCTCCGCGGGGCCGTGGAAATGGGCGGCGGTAGCAGGGCCGGAGAGCCCGGAGTAGGTGACCGTCCACGACAGCTTCTTGCTGGCGGCATCATAGTCCAGATCGGCGGTTCCGGTGCCGCTGGTGGTCGTTGCCGGCACCTCGGACTTGCCGTCGAGCGTTGCTTTCAGCTTTTCGGCGCTGGCCGGACCTGCAAAGGCAATGGCACCGAGTGCTAAGGCGGCAATGACGGTCTTGTTCATGACATTCTCCCTGCTGAACCCGTTCGGGCTGCCAAACTTTCAACAGCCGGCATTTCAGTTTATTCCCGTTTCCGGCCAAGGCGGGCTAAATTCTTCGTGGCTGGAGCCGCGGCGACATCGGTCTTAGGTTCGCCGTGTCGAGTGAATGGATACCCATGTTGCAACGAACAATTCTCGCAGGGCTGCTCGCCGGCTTCATTGCTGCCGGCGTCTATTGGTGGCTCAGCGCGCCGGTGGTGGCGGCCGTGGGCAACGCGCCGGCCCATGTGGCGAACCTTGCCAATGGCGAGGCCATGTTCAACGCCGGGGGCTGCGCGTCCTGCCATGCCACGCCCAACCAGCCCGACCGTGTCAGGCTCGGCGGCGGCGTCGCGATCAAATCGCCATTCGGAACGTTCTACGCGCCGAACATCTCTCCCGATCTGAACGACGGCATCGGCAAATGGACCGACGCCGACTTCGTCAACGCGGTAATGCACGGGGTTTCGCCAGGCGGCCAGCATTATTTTCCTGCCTTTCCCTATACGTCCTATCAGCACGCAAGGCGCGAGGACGTGCTCGATCTCTTCGCCTATTTGAAGACGCTGCCGCCCGTTGCTGGCAAGGTGCGTGACCACGACGTCGGCTTTCCGTTCAACATCCGCCGCAACATCGGCGTCTGGAAATTCCTGTTTCTGGACGACAAGCCTTTTGTCGCCGACGGTACCAAGTCGCCGCAATGGAGTCGCGGCGCCTATCTCGTCAACAGTTTTGGCCATTGCGCCGAATGCCATAGTCCGCGCAACGCGCTCGGCGGCATCAGCCGGGGCCAGCGCTTTGCCGGCGGGCCCAATCCGGAAGGCGAGGGCTGGGTGCCCAACATCACCCAGAAGAGCCTCGGCGAATGGAGCGCGAAGGATCTTGCCTATTTCCTCAAAACCGGCGAATTGCCCGATGGCGACAGCGCCGGCGGCGCGATGAAGCGTGTGATCAAGAACACCTCGCAATTGTCCGAGGCGGATATTGCGGCGATGGCGGACTATCTCAAATCGCTGCCGCCGGTCGACGGTCCGCCGCGGCCCAAGCGCAAGGAAGCTGGTTAGCTCAGCTGGCGCCGAACGCCTTGAAGGTGATGATGGTGAGGGTGTCCTGGATGCCCGGCAGCACCTGCACCTTCTCGTTGACGAAATGGCCGATGTCGGTGTCCTTGTCGACGTAGAACTTCACCAGGAGGTCGTATTGGCCGGCCGTGGAGTAGATCTCGGAAGCGATCTCGGCTTCGGCAAGCGCATTGGCGACCGTATAGGACTGGCCGAGCTTGCATTTGATCTGGACGAAAAAAGGAACCATCGCGGGCACTCCGAAAGCGTATCTGGCGGCTAATAGGCCAAACCCGGCACCATTTAGCAAGCGGACTTGCCGGCCACCAGATGCGGGCCCCACGCCTAGGAGGTCACCACCGCCGCGGCGAATGCGTCTCTGAGCCGCTGGGCGAGCTCGACCTTGCGATAGGGCTTGGTCAGCACGATCGCCTGCGCATGCGCGTGGCCCTGCTCGACCAGGGTCTCCAGCGCGTAGCCCGAGGTGAACAGGACCGGCAGACCGGGGCGAATCCGGCGCGCCTGGTCGGCGAGCTCCCAGCCGCTCATGCCGCCGGGCATCACGATGTCGGTGAACAGCATGTCGATACCGGGCTCGGTGCGCAGCTGCTGCAAGGCCTCCTTGCCGTTGACCGCGGCAACGACGCGATATCCGAGAGCTTCCACCCTGCGAATGGCTGAGGAGCGAACGAACGGATCGTCCTCGGCGATCAGGATCGTCTCGTATCCTCGGGGCGCCGCGTCCTCGCCATCGGAAAGCTCGGCGTGCGATGATCCGATGTCCGCGCGCGGCAAATAGATCCGGACCGTCGTCCCAAGGCCCGGCTCGCTGTAGATCGAGACGTGGCCATTGGATTGCTTGGCGAAGCCATAGACCATGCTGAGCCCAAGGCCCGAGCCCTTGCCGACCTCCTTGGTGGTGAAGAACGGCTCGAAGGCGCGCCGGGTGACCTCGGGCATCATGCCTTCGCCGTCGTCGGTGATCGAGATCAACACGTAGCTGCCGGATGCGACTTCGGGGTGAAGGGCGCGATAGTCGTCGTCGAGTGTCGTCAACTCCGCGCTCAGGGTCAGGTGGCCACCGGCCGGCATGGCATCCTGCGCATTGAGCGCAAGGTTGAGCACGGCGGATTCGAGCTGGGCCCGATCCGCGAAGGCCACGATCGTGCCGGGCCTGGAGGCCGTCCGGATCTCGATGTCTTCGCGCAAGGTGCGCTTGAGCAGCTTGAACATGGACTCGAGCAGGCCGCGGCAATCGATCGTCTGGGGCTGCAGCAACTGGCGGCGACTGAATGCGAGCAGGCGCTGCGTCAGCTCGGCACCCCGTTCGCCCGACTGGCAGATGTCCTCGGAAAAGCGGCGCAGGTCGGGCCTGGCCTTGAGCTGCTCGCTCAGGTGCTCGGCGTTGCCGATGATGACGGTGAGCAGGTTGTTGAAGTCGTGGGCGATGCCGCCGGAGAGCTGGCCGACCGTCTCCATCTTCTGCGCCTGCTGGAGCTGCTGCTCGGTCAGCTTGCGCGCGGTCAGGTCGTGGACGATGCCGACGAAGATCAATTCGCCGTCCTGCCGGGTCCGGCCGACCGACACGTCCATCGGAAAGGTCGATCCGTCCTTGCGCAGGCCGATGGCCTCGCCGGCGGTCGCGAAATGCCTTGCGTGGCTGTCGGGCGCCGTTCCCGCCGCGGGCATCAGCATCCCGACGTTCCGGCCCATGACCTCGTCGGCAGAGTAGCCGAACAAGCGCTCGCAGGCCGGATTGAACAGCAGGATGCGGTCCTGCGCGTCTAACAGGATGACCCCGTCGACCGCGGTCTCGACGATCGCGGTGAGGCGCGCCACGCTCTCGCGCATCGCGCGCTGGGCGTCGCTGACCTGTTGGAGCAGCAGCGTCGCGTCCCGGCTCTTGATTTCCTCCTCCTCGAGCGCGGCCTGGACCTGCCGCAGCTCGAACGGCGAGGGGATCGTCAGGATCTTCGGCAACAGCGGCCAGAGCGCGCCCGCCGTGACCACGGATGCCACCGCGGTCGCCGCCTTGACCATGCCCTCGATGCCATAGACCGGGACCCAGAGCGTGTAGATCGACAGCACATGGGTCAGGCCGCACGCCATGATGAAGATCGCGAACGCCCAGTAGACCCAGCCGAACTTGAGGTCGCGCCGCTTGGTGACCAGAATCGCAAGGGCAAACGGAATCGAAAAATAGGCGGCGGCGATGCAGGCGTCGGAAACGACGTGAAGCCAGATCAGCTCAGGCTCCCACAACAGGCAGATGCCGTGCGGCGACAGCATGGACGAGTCGAGGAGACGTTCAAAAAAGGCCCACATCATTCCACCCCAAGATTCCGTTCCAGGCGGCTTGCGGGCCGGGAGCCCGCAACATGGGTGTCGCTGGACAGTTCCACTCTCACCTCGCGCTCTTCGGCGAAGCAGGTGAGGTTCGAGACTATACCAAGGGTCCAGCGCGGTTGCATTTTCAAGTCCGCACGATTGCGGGGCGAGCCGGCCCGCGCTTTGCCTGATTCGCAGGGAATACACGGCGTCGCGAATCACTGTCGGACACGGCTCGGCGCGCTTGCCGGTGTTCCACGGCCGCGCTAGGACAGGCCATGGCTGTGTCCGTATCCAGCAAAGGTGTCCGGCGATGACGACCCCGGTCGCACTCACCATCGCGGGCTCCGATTCGAGCGGCGGCGCCGGCATCCAGGCCGACTTGAAGACCTTCGCCGCGCTCGGCGTCTATGGTGCCTCCGCCATCACGGCGCTGACGGCGCAGAACACGCGCGGCGTCACCGGCATTCACCCGGTCCCGGCCGAGTTCGTCACCGCGCAGATCGATGCGGTGTTTTCCGATCTCGACATTGGCGCAGTGAAGATCGGCATGGTGGCCCAGGCCGCCAGCATCGATGCGATCGCGGCCGCGCTGTCGCGCCGGTCGCCGGGGCATGTCGTGCTCGATCCCGTGATGGTGGCAACCTCCGGCGACCGCCTGCTGGCATCCGAGGCCGTCGACGCGCTCCGCACAAAACTGATATCGCTGGCGTCGGTGATCACGCCCAATCTGCCGGAAGCCGCGGCTCTGCTCGACGAGCCGGTCGCGGCAAGCGAGGCCGAGATCGAAAGCCAGGGGCGTCGCCTGCTGGCGCTCGGCTGCCGTGCGGTCCTGATCAAGGGCGGGCACGGCGAGGGCGCCGAGAGCACCGACTATCTCGTCACGTCCGAAAGCACGATCGCGCTTGCGGCGCCGCGCGTTGCCACACGCAACACCCACGGCACCGGCTGCTCGTTATCCTCGGCGGTCGCGGCGGGACTCGCCAAGGGCGAAGGTCTGGAGCTTGCCGTGCGCAACGCCAAGGCCTGGATCAGCGCGGCCATAGCAGCCGCCGACCGCTTCAGCGTCGGTCATGGCCACGGGCCGATCCATCATTTCCACAGGTTCTACTGAGGCGGGCACTATCTGAGCGCACGCCTCGTCCTTCGAGACGACCGCTGCGCGGTCTCCTCGGGATGAGGCTAAGCAGCACCGTGCCCATTGAAACTGCTGCCGCGCATTCGGTCCTCATCCTGAGGAACCCGCCTAAAGCGGGCGTCTCGAAGGATGGCCGCAGGAACCGTTCTCAAAGGGAAGGGGTCCTTGCGGCCCCCCTGCGGCGCCATGTCGCCTGATTGTCGCATGCGACTGATATTCGCGGGGAGGGCGAGGCAAAGCGTGATTCGTATCTGAAGGTGCCTCAAAAGTTCAATCGGTCATCCCCCTGTCACGGGACATTGTTACAGGCTGGCGCATGGGAAGTTACGATGTGAGTGACGAGAGCCCGGAGCGGCGCTTTCGCACGTTGTTCATCTCCGACGTTCATCTCGGAGCCCGCGGTTCTCAAGCCGATCTTCTGCTCGACTTCCTGCGCTACCATGATGCCGACACGATCTATCTCGTCGGCGACATCGTCGACGGCTGGGCGCTGAAATCGAGCTGGAACTGGCCGCAATCCCACAACGACCTCGTGCAGAAGCTGCTGCGCAAGGCGCGCAAGGGCGCCAAGGTCGTCTACATTCCCGGCAATCACGACGAGTTCCTGCGCAACTATTACGGCACGCATTTCGGCGGCATCGACGTGGTCGAGAACACCGTCCACACCGGCGTGGACGGCAAGCGTTATCTCGTCATCCACGGCGACATCTTCGACCTCGTAGTGCAGAACGCGCGCTGGCTCGCCCATCTCGGCGACAAGGCCTACGACTTCGCGATCCAGATGAATCGCTTCGTCAACTTCTTCCGCCGCCTGTTCGGCGTGCCCTATTGGTCGCTGTCGCAATGGGCCAAGCAGAAGGTCAAGAACGCCGTCAATTATATCGGCGCGTTCGAGCAGGCTCTTGCCGCCGAGGCGCGGCGCCACGACGCCGACGGGGTGATCTGCGGCCACATCCATTACGCCGTGATCCGCGACGAGGGCGGCATCCGCTACATGAATTGCGGCGACTGGGTCGAGAGCTGCACAGCCCTGGTCGAGCACGACGACGGCCATTTCGAGATCATCACCTGGGCGGATCATTTGCAGAAGCCGGCAGCCGTCCCGCAGGTTGCAGCCAGAGCTGCATAACAGAGGCCGCCTGATGCGCATCCTGGTCGCGACCGACGCCTGGCACCCGCAAGTCAACGGTGTGGTTCGGACGCTGACCAAGCTCGCCGACGCCGGCAAAAGCCTCGGCGTCGAATTCACGTTCCTGACACCGCAATCGTTCCGCACCTTCGCGATGCCGAGCTATCGCGATGTGCGTCTGGCGATGCCGCGTCCCGCTCGCATTGCGAAGCTGATCGCGGAGGCGCGCCCCGACAGCATCCACATTGCGACCGAAGGGCCGATCGGCCTGATGGTCCGTCGCTATTGCCGCCAGCGCAGGCTTCCGTTCACGACCAGCTTCCACACCCGCTTTCCCGAATATGTCCGCGCCCGCGTGCCGGTGCCGGGCTCGCTGATCTGGCGGGCGCTGCGCCGCTTCCACGCGCCCAGCCGCGCCGTGATGGCGGCAACGCCTGCGCTCGCCCGCGAGTTGACCGAGCGCGGTTTTGATAACGTCGTGCTGTGGCCGCGCGGCGTCGACACGGGATTGTTCCATCCCCGCGCCATCGACCTCTGCCTGCCGGCACCGGTGTTCCTGTCGGTCGGCCGCGTTGCGGTGGAGAAGAACCTCGAGGCCTTCCTCGATCTCGATCTGCCCGGGACCAAGGTGATCGTCGGTGACGGCCCCGCGCGCGCCTCGCTCGAAGAGGCCTATCCCGATGCGATCTTCCTCGGCGAGAAGCACGGCGAGGAACTGGCGGATATCTATGCGGCCGCCGACGTCTTCGTGTTTCCGAGCAAGACCGACACCTTTGGCCTGGTGCTGCTGGAAGCGCTCGCAAGCGGTCTGCCGGTGGCCGCTTTCCCGGTGAAGGGCCCCCGCGACGTCATCGGCGAGGCCCCGGTCGGCGCCCTCGATCACGACCTACGCAGCGCCTGCTTCGCGGCGCTGGATATCTCCCGGCAGGACTGTGTCGAATTCGCCGCCAATTACACCTGGGAAGCCTCGGCCCGCGCCTTCGTGGACAGCATAAGAGCAGTCGGAGCGGTGCTGCCGGGCCGAAACGGCGCGGAACAGCCTCGCTTCGTGGCCTGACGAGGACGAAATCCTCTCGCGGAGGTGTCTTGCCCGGGCCTCATTGGCCGCGATAACATTCGGCCATGACAGAACAGCTCCTCCCGATCGGCCCCGCCGATATCGACGCCGCGGCGCGCGTGATCGCGCCCTACGCCATCCGCACCCCGCTATTGTCCTTTCCCGTGCTCAACGAGCGCGTCGGTGCGAAGGTGTTCTTGAAGCCGGAGATGCTCCAGCGCACCGGTTCGTTCAAGTTCCGCGGCGCCTTCAACAAGGTGTTCTCGATCCCGCAGGACAAGCGCGCCGGCGGCGTCGTGGCGTTCTCCTCCGGCAACCACGCCCAGGGCGTGGCGGCGGCGGCAAAAATCCTCGACATGCAGGCGACCATCGTGATGCCTGCGGATGCGCCGTTGTCGAAGCGCGAGCGCACCAAATCCTATGGCGCCGAGGTCGTGCTGTACGACCGCGACCGCGACGACCGCGAGGCGATCTCGCGCGGCATCGCCGAAAAGCGCGGCGCGACGCTGGTCAGGCCTTACGATGATCCGTTCGTGATCGCAGGGCAGGGCACTGCCGGCCGCGAGATCGCGGAAGACATGGCGGGCCTCGGCCTCAGCCCCGACATCGTGGTGGCGCCGGCCTCCGGCGGTGGCCTGATCGCGGGCGTCGCAACCGCCGTGAAGGCGCGCTATCCGCAGGCCCAAATCGTGGTGGCCGAGCCCGAGGCGTTCGACGATCACGGCATCTCGCTGACCGCAGGCCATCGCGAGCCGCATCCGCCCGCAGGCCGCACCATCTGCGATGCGCTGATGGCCCTGATCCCCGGCGAGATGACCTTTGCGATCAACAGCAAGCTGCTCGCGCGCGGCGTCACGGCGTCGGACAAGGAAGTCGGCGCCGCCGTCGCGTTCGCCTATCGCGAGCTGAAGCTCGTGGTCGAGCCGGGTGGCGCCGTGGGCCTCGCCGCACTGCTGGCGGGGCGTCTCGACGTTGCCGGCAAGAACGTCGTCATCGTCCTCTCCGGCGGCAACGTCGATGCGGATCTGTTCGCTGAGCTGGTGGCCTAGCCCGTCATTCAGGGCCTGCGCCCCACGGCGCATCCCGGAACGACCAAGAACTGACATGAAGAAGGGGCAGAGCGTTGCCGCTCTGCCCCTTCTATGTGTTTGTCGATCTTGTGGATCAACTAATCGCTTGCTCGGTGCAACCTCTCCCGCTTGCGGGGGAGGTCGGCGCGAAGCGCCGGGTGGGGGCTCTTTCCTCTTGGGGATTGTCCCGTTGTGGAGAGACCCTCTCCCCAACCCTCCCCCGCAAGCGGGGGAGGGAGCGCACCTTCTCTTTTCGCAATCAGTGCATGAAGCCGCCGCGACGGTTACCGCCATTGTTCATGCTCGGCGCCTGATTCATCGACTGCCGAAAGTTGTTGTTGCTGTTGACCATGCGGCTCGGCATCGTGTTGAGCTGCGGGCGGTTGTTCTGGACGTTGTTCTGGACCTGCACTTTGTTCACCGGGTTGTTGTTGATCTTGACACCGTTGTTGACGCGGATCGGGTTGTTCTGCGTCTGAACATTCACCGGCTTGGTCTCGACGGTCGTGCCGCCCTTGCCGACATTCACCGGCATGCTCACGATCTTGCCCGGCTTGCCGTTAACGTTGCCGGCGTCCGGCTTGTTGTTGGTCACAGGCAGGGTGACGATCTTGCCCGGGTTCTGTGACGGCGTACCATTCTGCTGGCCGGGCTGGTTGTTGTTGCCCGAGGGCAGGTTGACGATCTGGCCGCCATTGCCGAGCTTGCCGATGACGTTGCCGTCGACCGGTTTCTGCACGACCGGCAAATTGCCATTGATCTGACCACTGCCATTACCCTGCTGCAGCGGCATGTACTTCGGCTGGCCGAGATTGCCGATCTTGAAGGTCGGAGCAATGTTCTGCGGCGCCAGGAACTTGGTCGCCTGCATCAAGGGGATCTGCTTCGGCTGCATCTGCAGCTTCAGCGCCATTTGCGCATAGGGGCTGGTGCCGTAGCTGTCATAGAAGGTCTTGTAGGCAACCGGCGAATTCACGAGCACCGCCTTGTGCCAGGCCTGCGAGAGCAGGATGTTGTTGAGCAGCCAGCGGACGTGGTCGCACAGCGGGTCGTGCGGATACATCTGGATGAACTCCTGATAGTACTCCGGCCGGCCCTCGGACACGACGTAGTCATAGGCCTGACGCGTCGAGCGGCTTGGCAGGTTGGAGGCCATCTGCACCACCGGCGCCCTGACCGGCGCGCGGTTGGCGGCAACAGCGGTGTCGCCGAAGAAGGTGAAGTCCGAGGTCAGCGAGGAGCTCTCCCACGGGATCTGCGCGCCGCTGGTGGACTGGTTCACTTGCAGGCGGACGCGCTTGAACAACTGCTCGATCGGCACGTTGGGTTCGCGCGCGACGTTCAGGAACGCTTGCGTGTAGGGGCTGTGGCCGCCGGTGCCGTCGAGCGCTTCGGCGCCCGGTGCGGTCGAGTAACCGACGATCGAGCCGTTCGGCGCATCGACGATGGCAAGGCCGCGGCCGGCGTCATTGACATCAGGGAACGGGTTGTTGCGGCAGGCATCGAGGATGACGATGCGCATGCGGCTCGGGATCGTTTCCAGCGTCGACATCACGTCGACCAGCCGCACCGAATTATTGACGAGCTCGGTCTGGCTCGACACCTTGGCGTCGACGGGAACGAGATAGTTCTCGCCGGCGAGCTGCACGCCATGACCGGCGTAATAGACCATCGCCACGGTATTGGGACCGCGCGCGGACACCTTGGCGGAGAAGTCCTGCACCACGCGGAGCATGTCGTTCTGGGTCAGGTCGGTCGCGGCAACCACCTCGAAGCCAGCCGAGTTCAGGAACTTCGCCATCGACTCGGCGTCATTGTCGGGATTGGCGAGCTGCGGCGCGTTCTTGTAGTTCGAATTGCCGATCACCAGCGCCACCCGCTGCTCCGGGCCCTGCAGCGCGGTGGGAGCCGGCTCGACCGGAGCAACTTGCGCGGAAACAGGGCCGCAGGCGAAGCCGAACAGGCTTCCCACAAGGCTGGCTGTCATCAGGAAAGGCTTTAGGCGGAACATGGCGTGCTCCTTTGGCACTGATCTCGATGCGAGATTGGTTGCCGGGGAGCCTCGCCGCGTTCGAGCTTGAAGTCCGTGATCCCCCTCACATGGTGGCCTTGCGTGATCTGAATCACGCTCGGAACCTGCTATGGTTAGCGATCGATAAGGGGAACTGCCGTCACATGCTGAAATCGATCGATCCGATCCTGACGCCCGACCTGCTCTGGCTGCTGGCCTCCATGGGCCACGGCGACGATCTCGTGGTCGTCGACGCCAACCACCCGGCCACGCGCATCGCCCGCAGCACATCGTCGCAGCGCCTGATCCAGCTGCCGGGCATGACGATGGAGACGGCCGTCCGAGCCATCATGACGCTCTATCCGCTCGACGATTTCGATCCCGATCCGGTGCGCGTGATGGCGCCGGTCGACGATCCCGACCGCGTGCCCGACGTGCAGCGCGCCGTGCTGGCCGAGATCGAGCGCGCGGTCGGACGCGCCGTTGCTCCCGGCAAGCTCGCGCGGGCGGATTTTTACCGCGCGGCGGCGGCGGGGTTTGGTGTCGTGCAGGTGGGGGACAGCAGAGGTTACGGCTGCTTCCTGATCAGGAAGGGCGTGATCGGCTAGCCGGATTGGCGCATCAGCGCCGAGGGCCAGCCAACCCGTACGAGAAGGCCGTCGGGGCCGTTGATGCCGACTTCATACATGCCCCATTCGCGGTGGCGCAGCACGCCGCCGGGCCGGATGATGAGATCGTCCACGCGCGCGGCAATGGCCTCGACCTCGGGCGTGCGAATGAAAATGCCAAAGGGATTGTGCTCCGGCACACGCCACGGGCCATCGCCGGCTTGCGTGAGATGCACCTCGCATCCCCAGCCGCTCATGATGACATAGCCGGCATCGCCACCGATGCGCGCAAAGCCGAGCCGTTCCCAGAACGGAATTGCTGCGGGAAGATCGTTGCTGGGAACGATCGCAAAGGCGCCGACGCGCGGGCTCTCAGGCATTCGGTCACTCCGGCACATGCAAGCGGTCCGCGCCGCGTTCACGCTGCGCGTTGCGAGTCTTATCAAGAGCGACCGCTCGGCAGAAGCGGCGAAACGTCCCGCACTCGAATTTGAATGGTCATCCCTCGATCGACTGTCTATGGTCGATCCATGTCTCGCCTTGTGTGTCTATTCGTTGCTGTCATCCTGTCGCTGCTGCCGGCTGTCGCGTCCGCTGAGCCCGTTCAAAAGCGTCCCAAGCCCGTCTGGAAGGGCTACGGCTTCCTGCCGGGCTATCGTCAGCCGCTGAGCAACAGCATCCCGCTCTACAAGCAGAAGGACGCGATGCGTCGCCTCGCGCGCAACGACCGCCGCCATTGGTACATCGATCCGGTTCCGCAATATTATCGCTGGGACGGCGAGTGGCACTATTTCGGCCGCCCCGGCTTCAACGGCGGCCGCTACAACGGCGGCAGTTTCGGTCCGTGCTGGACGCGCACGCCGATCGGCGCGGTGTGGAATTGCGGGTGATCAGCTGATCGCACCGTCATTGCGAGCGCAGCGAAGCAATCCAGAGTCCTTCCGCCGAGGGATTCTGGATTGCTTCGCTTCGCTCGCATGACGATGCGGAGAAAGTGTGCGCGCCTTCTCGCTTACTCGTGCCCCGGACGCAGCGCAGCGCTTCTTCAGCGGTGCGCTGCTAAGCCGGGGCCCATGTGGCAGCGGAGAGCATAGCCTCTGGGTCCCGGCTCTGCGCTCCAACGCTGGCGCGTTGCAGCTTGTCCGGGACACGATGCTCCCCCTTACGAGAAGAACGCGATCTTCTCGGCCTGGGTCATGCGGCGGATCGGGGCGAGGGGATCGTTGGCCGGCGCGCGGGGCTTTTGCAGGATGCCGCTGGCCAGGATGGTGGCGCCGAGCGAGGTCTCGGGCAAGGAAGCAGACAAGGGCGAGGGCATAGGCAGCGATGTCGCCGGCGTTGCGGCGAAATTTGCCGTCGCGGCCATGGCCTGAGCCGGCTGCTCCATCACTTCGGCGGCGGCCTCAGCGATGGCGTCGGTGAGGCGCGCGAGCGAGTCCATTGCGATCGGCGTGTGGGCGGCGGGCTCCTCCGCCACCGCTGCGACGACCGGCTCTGCTGCGATCGGTTCGGAAAGCTCTGCAGCAACGGGCGCTGCGGCCTCCGCCACCATCGGCTCCGCAATGGCCGCTTCCATCTCGACCGGCGCGATGATCTCGTCGAAATCAGGATCGGGCGCGGCCATCTCCAGCGCGATGGCCTCGAGCACGGCGTCGTCCTCGGCTTGCGCGGCCGCGTCGAGCGCGAACGCGTCAGCGGCTTCCGCGAAGGCGGCGGGGTCCGTGGCTGGCTCTTCGAACGAGACGTCTTCGTGCGCGACTTGGTCGAGCGCTGTGCTCTCGACAGCCATCTGGCTCTCGGCCGCGATCTCCGGCGCGACGGTCGCGCCCATTGCCTGTTCCGCCTCGGCGAACGCTTCGCTGGCGACGGCTGCTTCGGGCTCGGCAGCCGCGGCGACGTCCTGCGGTGGCACCGTAAAAGCCACGGGTGCTTCGCTCGCCATCGCCGCGGGCGCGGTCTCGACAGCAGCTTCGGCGGCGGATGACGGCGCCTCCTGCACCGGAGCGGACGCGGGCGGCGCCGCCTGCGGCGTTGCGCCGCCATCGGTCTGCTCTACCCGATCCCTCAGTAGATCGAATGCGGCTTTGAGCTCGACGCGGGGGTCGATGGTCGAAATCTGTCCGCAGGCGGCCTCGATCGAGGCGAGCTGCGAATCAATGAGGTCGCAGATTCGCCCGTCGGCGCCGATCTCGCGCCAGCGCCAGGAGATCTCCTTGATGATGCGCACGCCGCGCGGGATCGCCGCGAGGCTCGCCTCGATCGCGGCGGGGTCGACGGCGGCGATGGCGATCGTCTCGGCTTCGCGGATCGCGCGGCGGATCTCGACCAGTGCTTCGGGCAGGCGATCTTCGACGACGGGTTGTCGCTGCGCCGCAAGGGTTTCTTCGATTTTCGCGACCGCGTCGAGCACCATGCTCGTGTCGGCATTGCGGTTGCGCTTGGCGTATTCGCCGAGGAACCAGCGGCCGCGCGCCGTCTCCATGAAGGCTTCGCGGATCGCGTCGTAATCCTGCTCGTTCGGCTCGGCCGCGCGGGCAGACATGGGCGAAAGGGCGAATGCTTCGTTGGCCATTGCGATCTCGTCGCGCAAATCACCGCGCGTTACAGTAACGATCACCACGATATCGACCGAATCGCAATTGGTTTGATGGCACCCGAATCACAAATCCCCACGCCAGCATCGGCGAAACGGCGATTCGCCGTCAGCCTCGCCCTGTTCTATTCGGCCGTCTTCGCGGTCTCGGGCACGCATCTGCCGTTCTTCCCGGTGTGGCTGAAGGCGATCGGCATCGACGCGGCCTGGATCGGCCTCATCAACGCGCTGCCGGCGATCACGCGCTTCACCACGCTGCCGCAAGTGACCGCCTTCGCCGAAAAGCGACATGCCATTCGCGCCGGCATGATGGTGTCGGTGCTGGCGACCGCGATCGGCTTTACGGCGGTCGGCCTGCAGCAGCAGCCGCTGGCGCTGTTCCTGATCTACGCGCTGACCTGCATGATGTGGACGCCGACGATGCCGCTGACCGATGCCTATGCGCTACGCGGCGTCGCCCGTTACGGGCTCGATTACGGACCCTTGCGGCTGTGGGGCTCGGCGGCCTTCGCCGCCGGCTCGCTCGCCTGCGGCTATCTCGTAGACCACATCGCCGCGCGCGATCTGATCTGGGTCATCGTCGCATGGGCCGTCGTTGCGGTCGCAGCCGGCCTGCTGCTTCGGCCGCTGGACGATGTCAGGCGCAAGTCGCCGGAGAGGCATGCCGGCAAGGCGCTGCTGCGCGATGCCGGCTTCTGGGCCGTCATCGTCTCGGCCGCGCTCATTCAGGGCAGCCACGTCGCCTACTACACCTTCTCCGCCATCAACTGGCAGCTCCATGGGATCAGTGGGCTGACGATCGCGGGTCTGTGGACGCTGGGCGTGATCGCGGAGATCGTGGTGTTCGCGCTGTCGCCGCGCTTCTCGCTGCATCCGTCCACCATCATCGCGATCGGAGGGCTCAGCGCCGTGCTGCGCTGGATCGTCACTGCCAATGAGCCGCCGCTCGCGCTGCTGGCGATTGTCCAGCTCGGCCATGGCCTCAGCTTCGGCATGACCATCGTCGGCACGATGAATCTCCTGGTGCAGCGCGTGCCCTCGCATCAGATCGCGCGGGGGCAGGGCTATTACGCCGCGTGCAACGGACTGCTCGGCGCGGCGACCTCGATCGCGTCAGGTGCGATCTACGCCCGCATCGGCGATGGATTGTACTACGTGATGGCTGCGATGGCGGCGGCCGGCGCGCTTCTGATCTGGTCGGCGCGGCACCGGCTCAAGCCTCAGCCCCAGAGCGAGGCGTCCGGCGGATAGACCAGGCTGTCATCGTAACGCAGGCCGTGATCGCGGTCGCGCGCCAGCAGCAAGGGGCCGTCGAGATCGACGAAGCGCGCCTGCGGCGTCACCAGCATCGCGGGGGCCATCGACAGCGAGGTTGCGACCATGCAGCCGATCATGATCTCGAAGCCGAGCGCCTGCGCGGCGTCCGCCATCGCGAGGGCCTCGGTGAGCCCGCCGGTCTTGTCCAGCTTGATGTTCACGGCGTCGTAGCGGTCGCGCAAGGGGGCAAGCGAGGAGCGGTCATGCACGCTCTCGTCGGCGCAGACCGCGAGCGGGCGCTTGATCCGCGCCAGCGCCTCGTCCTTGCCCGCGGGCAGTGGCTGCTCCACCAGGGTGACGCCGGCGGCGTCGCAGGCGGCGAGATTGTGCGCCAGATTGGCCTCGGTCCAGGCCTCGTTGGCATCGACGATCAGCTCGGATTCGGGAGCGGCCTTGCGCACCGCGGCGATCCGCTCCGGATCGCCGTCGCCGCCGAGCTTGATCTTGAGCAACGGCCGGTGCGCCGCCTTGGCGGTCGCCGTGGCCATGCTTTCGGGGGTCCCTAACGAGATCGTGTACGCCGTAGTGCGCTCGCCCGGCACCGGGCGACCCATCAGGTTCCAGGCCCGCTGGCCCGCCGTCTTGGCCTCCAGGTCGATCAGGGCGCAGTCCAGGGCATTGCGGGCCGCACCGGGCGCCATGGCGGCCTGGAGGGCTTGCCGCGTCATCCCGTCCGCGACGGCCTGCTGCATGGCCTGGATGGCCGCCAGCGTCGCCTCGGGCGTCTCGCCATAGCGGGGATAGGGCACGCACTCGCCGCGGCCGGTCAGCCCGTCCCGGCTGACCTCCGCAACGACAGTCACGGCCTCGGTCTTGGCCCCCCGGCTGATGGTAAAGCTGCCCGCGATCGGGAAGCGCTCGATTCGCGCCGCCAGGGCAGCAAATTTCATGGAAGTCATTTTGAACTCTGGCGAAATCTGAACCTGCTAGTTACCTCTAGCAACTAACATTAATCACTTGGGGATACCTTCTCTGGGTAAGGGCGCGTGCGCAACTATCTGATTTTCTCCGCCCCGGCACGGGAGCGGACATCTTGAGCAGCGATCCGAAGCTGGAACGGATTGCCAAGGGCAACGCGCTGGCACTCTGCGCCACCGGGACCTGGACCGCGAGCTTCGCGCCGGTCTTGGAGCGGATCGTGGCCGACGCCGAGAAGCTCGCCGGCGGCCCGCAAAGCATCTTCATCGACGTCTCCGAGGTCGCCAAGCTCGACACGTTCGGCGCCTGGCTGATCGAGCGGCTGCGCCACAGCCTGACGCAAGGGCCGGTCGAGGCGCAGATCGCGGGTCTGTCCGCCAATTATTCCAGCCTCGTGGACGAGGTGCGGCGGGTCAGGGCGACGGCCGTGGCCGACAACGGCACGGTGACCATCACCGGCATGCTGGAGCAGATCGGCCGGGCCGTGGCCGGAGTCGGCGGCACGGTCGCAGGCCTCGTCGACATGCTCGGCGCCGTGCTCGCGGCGGGATTTCGCGTCCTGATCCATCCGCGCTCGTTCCGCCTGACCTCGACCGTGCATCACATGGAGCAGGTCTGCTGGCGCGCGGTGCCGATCATCGTGCTGATCACGTTCCTGATCGGCTGCATCATCGCCCAACAAGGCATCTTCCATTTCCGCCGCTTCGGCGCCGACATCTTCGTGGTCGACATGCTGGGCGTGCTGGTGCTGCGCGAGATCGGCGTGCTGTTGGTCGCGATCATGGTCGCGGGCCGCTCGGGCAGCGCCTACACCGCCGAGCTCGGCTCGATGAAGATGCGCGAGGAGATCGACGCGCTGCGCACCATGGGGTTCGATCCCATCGAGGTGCTGGTGCTGCCGCGCATGATGGCGCTCGTGCTGGCGTTGCCGATCCTGGCCTTCCTCGGCGCGATGGCCGCGCTTTATGGCGGCGGTCTCGTCGCCTGGCTCTATGGCGGGGTCGAGCCCGAAGCCTTCCTGCTGCGCTTGCGCGACGCCATCTCGATCGACCATTTCATCGTCGGCATCGTCAAGGCCCCGGTCATGGCGGCCGTGATCGGCATCGTCGCCTGCGTCGAGGGCCTCGCCGTGCAGGGCAGCGCGGAATCGCTGGGTCAGCACACCACGGCATCCGTGGTGAAGGGCATCTTCTTCGTCATCGTCATGGACGGCGTGTTCGCCATCTTCTTCGCCTCGATCGGGATGTGACGATGGCTGGCGAGATCCAAAATCCCATCATCCGCGTCCGCGACATCACCGTGCAGTTCGGCTCAACACGCGTGCTCGACGGCCTCAACCTCGACGTCAAGCGCGGCGAGATCTTGGGCTTCGTCGGTCCTTCCGGCGCCGGCAAGTCGGTGCTGACGCGCACCATCATCGGCCTGGTGCCGAAGGTTGCGGGCTCCATCGAGGTGTTCGGCGTCGACCTGGATTCCTCCAACACGTCGCAGCGCCGCAACGTGGAGCGGCGCTGGGGTGTGTTGTTTCAGCAGGGCGCGCTGTTCTCCTCGCTGACCGTGCGGCAGAACATCCAGTTTCCGATGCGCGAATATTTGCGGGTCTCGCAGCGGCTGATGGACGAGATCACCATGGCCAAGCTCACCATGGTCGGCCTCAAGCCCGAGGTTGCCGAGCGCTTCCCGTCCGAGCTCTCCGGCGGCATGATCAAGCGCGTGGCGTTGGCGCGCGCGCTGTCGCTCGATCCGGATCTCGTCTTCCTGGACGAGCCGACGTCGGGCCTCGATCCGATCGGCGCCGGCGATTTCGACGAGCTGGTCAGGACGCTCCAGCGCACTTTGGGGCTGACCGTTTTCATGGTAACCCACGACCTCGACAGCCTTTACACAGCGTGTGACCGCATCGCCGTTTTAGGGAACGGTAAGATCATAGCGGCAGGGTCGATCGCCGACATGCAGGCCTCGCAGCATCCCTGGCTGAGGCAATATTTCCATGGCAAGCGCGCCCGCGCGGTCATGGGTTGAGTGGCTGGGTTGAATAGCCGTGATGAGTAGCCGGAGCACCTGATGGAAACGCGGGCAAACTACGTCTTGATCGGGTCGTTCACGCTGGCGGTGATCGCCGCGGCGATCGGCTTCGTGCTCTGGTTCCAGTCGCTGCACACCACCAAGCAGCGTAGCCCCCTGCGCGTCGTGTTCGAGGGCCCGGCGGCGGGCCTGCGCAATGGCGGCAGCGTCAATTTCAACGGTATCAGGGTGGGCGAGGTGGTCTCGGTGAAGCTCGACAACCCGCGGCGGGTTGTCGCACTCGCCATGATCGAGAACAACGCCCCGATCCGCAAGGACACCCTGGTCGGCCTCGAATTCCAGGGCCTCACCGGCGTCGCAGCCATCTCGCTCAAGGGCGGGGACGAGGCCGCGGCCCCGCCGCCGCTCGACCAGGACGGCATCCCGACGCTGACGGCCGACCCCAACAAGCTCCAGGACGTCACCGAGGCGATCCGCGGCACGCTGCAGAACATCAACAAGATCGTCGCCGACAATCAGGAATCGGTGAAGAACTCGCTGAAGAATTTGGAGACCTTCACCAACTCGCTCGCGCGCAATTCCGAGAAGATCGACGGCGTGATGGCCAAGGTCGACGGCGTCATGCTCAAGGCCGACAGCCTCATGCTCGGCCTCAACACGCTCGCCGGCGGCAAGGACGGCGGCGAGCTGTTCCAGGCGGTGAAGTCGATCCGCGAGCTCGCCGACGATTTCGACAAGCGCTCCGGCGCGTTGATGAGCGACGGCCGCCGCACCCTCGGCGACATCAGCCGCGCCGTGAACAATTTCGACCGCAATCCCACCCGCGTGCTGTTCGGCGCCAGCAACAGCAGCGCCCCACCGCCCCCGCCGCCCGAGCCGCCGAGGTCGGCCGCGCCGGAGCGCAGGCGGTAGGAGCGTTTGGTCCACGAACCTCTCCTCCGTCATTGCGAGCGTAGCGAAGCAATCCAGACTGTCTCTGCGGAGGTAGTCTAGATTGCTTCGTCGCAAGAGCTCCTCGCAATGACGAAGAGTGCAGCCGCCGCAGCGCAATCACTCTCGTGTCCCGGACGCGCGCCGCAACGCTCTTCGCGTTGCTGCGCAGAGCCGGGACCCAGAAGGCAACACGGTAGACGTGGAGAATGGGCCCCCGGCTCAGCAGCGCACCGCTGAACCGGACGATGCTTCGCATCGCCGGGGAAGCGCTGCGCTGCGTCCGGGGCACGAGAGCGGGGATGACGCGCTCAAACAAAACGGAGGCCGTGAGGCCTCCGTTTTCATTCGCTGTTCGTTGTCGCTGCGAGCCGCTTATCCTAGCCGTCCCGCCGCGTGCGCGAGCAGCGTGTACACCAGGCCCGTCTCCGAGGTCAGGTGGCTGCGCAGCTCCTGCGGGCCGCGGCCGTCGCGGGCGACTTCGTCGAGCAGGCGCTCGAACTCGGCGACGTAGCGGTCGACCGTGCCCTTGAAGTTGCGGTCGGCGCGGTACTTGCGGGCGACCTCGTCGAAGGCTTTCTGGCCGGCGGGCGTGTAGAGGCGCTTGGTGAAGGCCTTGTTCTCGCCGCGCTGGTAGCGGTCCCACATCTCGGCGGCGAGGTTGCGGTCCATCAGCCGGCCGATGTCGAGCGACAGCGATTCCAGCGGATTACCGCTTGCCTGCGGAGCCTGCGGCTGCGGCGCGGGTGCGGCGCGGCCACGCGGAGCCTCACGGCCGGTCGGGGCGCCCTGATTGGCGTCCGTGCGGTTGAGCAGGTCCGACAGCCAGCCGTCACGGGCCTGGTCGCTACCGGCGGGCGCGACCGGCGGTGCTTCGGTGCGGCGCGCGGCCGGCATGCCGAGGTCCGGCGGCGGCAGCGTGGAAGCGCTGCCGGTGTCGCGTGCGGTACGTCCGCCCGCAGCTGCCATCATCGGCTCCTCCTGGCGCTGGACGGCGACGGACGCGCGGCCCGTCGTGGTGACGTCGAGGCCGCGGCCATGCTGGGCCACGATGCGGTTGAGCTCGGCGAGGGCCTCGATCTGGTCGACGATCACCTTGCGCATCTGCGCAGTGCTCTCGGCGGCCTCCTGCGGCATCTCGAGCACGCCGCGGCGCAGCTCGTTGCGGGTGGCTTCGAGCTCGTTGTGCATCTCGAAGGCCATCTGCTTCATGCTGGAGACGAGGTTGGTGAACTTCTCGGTCGACTGCTTGAACATCGTATCCGCCTCGTCGGTGGTCTGGCGGTAGATGTCGTGCATGGCCTCGATGGTCTGCCGGTGCTCCTCCTCGGATGCGACGCGCACCGCCTCGAACTGGCGGGTGATCGCGGCCGAGCCTGCGCCGGCGGTCTCGGCAACGACGCGGGCGATGTCGCGGGCACGCTCTTCGGCGGCGGCCAGCGATTCATCGAGCAGGCCGGTGAAGCGCGACAGGCGCTGATCGAGATCGGCCGTGCGCAGGTCGATCGTGGTGACGAGCGATTCCAGCGCCTGCTTGCGCTCGGCAAGCGAGGCCGTGGTGTTCTTGTTGCTCTGCTCGACGACTTGCGCGGCGTCGACCAGGGCCTTGCCGTGCGCGTCGAACTGGGTCGACAGCTCGCCGAGATCCTGCAGCGCCTTCGTGGTCTTGCTGTTGAAGACGTTGAGCTGCTCTTCCAGGTTCTGCGTCGCCGCGCCGTTGCGCGAGGTGACGTCGTTCATCGCTGAGACGAAGTCGGCAACGCGCGTCACCAGCGCCCGCTCGAGCGAGTTGAGGTTGTCGTGCGCACCGGTCAGCACCTCCTGAAGCAGGATGTTGCCTTCGCGCAGGCGCTCGAACAGCGCCACCGTGTCGGTACGCAGGATCTTGCTGGTCTCCTGCATCTCGGTGACGGCCGCGATCGAGACCTGGCGCGACTGGTCGATCGCCGCGCGCGAGGCCTGCTCGAGGTCCTTGAGCGACTTGCCGACCGCGCCGGTGGCGATCTCGCTCGCCGCGTTGATGGTGCGCGCGACTTCCGAGCCGTTGCCCATCATGGTCTGCGAGAAGGCCTGGCCGCGCGTCTCGATCGACTTCAGCGCGTCCGAGGTGACGCGGTCGATGTCGAGCGTGAGCTGGCTGGTCTTGGAGCCGATCGCGTCGACCAGGGCGCCGCGCTTGGCGTCGATCATGTTCGACAGGCGGTCGGCCTGCTGCTGCACGTAGGTGACGATCTCGTCGGTCTTGCCGGTCATGGCCTGGCCGAAGCTGGAGCTGGCGGCGAGCACCGAACGCTCGACGTCGGACGAGCTCGACTTGACCCGCGAGCTCGCCTCGTTGGAGGCCGAGATCAGCGCGTTCTGGGCGTTGAGCGCGCTGGTCTGGATGTCGTTGGTCGCGTTCGCTGTGGCCGCGCTCAGCGTGCGCTCGATCTCGGTCGAGATCGTGCGGATCTGGCTCGCGGCGTCCGCCGAGGTCGAGGTCAGTGAGGTCTGGGCCTCACGCGCGCTGTTGAGAATGGTCGAGGCGGTGTCGGCGCCGACCGCGCTCAGCGTGCGCTCGATGTCCGTGGTCAGCGACTTGATCTGGCTGGCCGCATCGGTCGAAGCGGAGATCAGCGAGCCCTGGGCCTCGCGCACGCCGCTGGTGAGCGCCTCGATGGTGGCGCCGCCGGCGGTTGCCAGTGCGCGCTGCATCTCGGCCGCGAGCGAACGGACCTGGCTGGTCTGCTCGGCCGAGACCGAGAGCAGGGTGGTCTGAGCGTCGCGGGCGCTGGTGGTGATCGTCTCGGCGGTCGACTGGCCGACCTGCGAGAGCGAACGATGCACTTCGGCCGCGAGCGACTTGACCTGGCTGGCCGCCTCGGAAGACGCCGTGACCAGCATGTTCTGCGCCTCGCGCGCGCCGGCGGTGATGGTCTCGGCGGTCGAGGTGCCGGCCATCGAGAGCGAGCGCTGCACATCGGCGGTGAGCGACTTGACCTGGGCCGCCGCATCCGAGGACCCGGCAACCAGCGTGTTCTGCGCCTCGCGCGCGCCGCTGGTGAGGATCTCGGCGGTCGAGGTGCCGGCCATCGTGAGCGAACGCTGCACGTCGGAGGAGAGCGCCTTGATCTGATTGGCGGTCTCGCTCGAGGCCGCGATCAACGCGCTCTGCGCATCGCGAGCGCCGGCGGTGATCGATTCCGCCGTGGTGGTGCCGGCCATCGACAGCGAGCGCTGCACGTCGGCGGTGAGCGTCTTGACGTGGTTGGCCGCGTCCGAGGACGCCGTGACGAGGGTGGTCTGCACCTCGCGGGCGCCGGCCAGGATCGAGGCTGCGGTGGCAGAACCTGCCGCCGACAGCGTACGCTCGACGTCGGCCGCAAGCCCCTTGATCTGGTTGGAGGCCTCGCCCGAGGCTGCGACCAGCGTCGACTGCGCCTCGCGGGCGCTGCTCAGGATCGAGTTCGCCGAACCGGTGCCGACCGCGGTCAGCGCGCGCTCGACCTCGGCAGAGGTCATCTTGAGCTGGGCGTTGACGTCGGAGGAGACCGTCATCAGCGACTGCTGGGCGGTGCGCGCACCGGTCTGGATTGTCTCGCTGGTGTTGACGACGAGGTTGGTGAGCGAGCGCTCGGCGTCCTCGACATGCGAGCGGATCGCGGTCGAGATCATCTCGGCGCGGGACATCATGTCCTCGCTGGCCTGGCGGCCGCTGCTTTCGATGCGGCCGGCGACGGCCTCGACGCGCGAGCCGAGCAGGTCCTCGAACTGCGCCACGCGCACGTCGATGTCGCTGGCGACCGAACCGACCCGGGTCTCGATGACCTGATGGATCTCCTGGAAGCGCGCCGTGACCGTGTCGGTCAAGTGCGTGCTGCGGCCGTCGATGATCTCGGTGACGCCGGTGATGCGACGGTCGACCGCCTCGATCGCCTGCGCGGTGCCGTCCGTGAGGGTGGAGGTCAGGAGGGTCAGGCGCGTATCGATCGACTGCACGGCCTGCGAGGCGCCGTTCGTGACCGCGGTGGTCAGGTAGGTGAGGCGGGAGTCGATGGACTCGAGCGCCTGCGTCGCGCCGCCGGTGAGCATCGAGGTGAGATGGGTCAGCCGCGTATCGATCGACTGGATGGTCTGCGAGGCGCCATCGGTCAGCGAGCTCGTGAGGTGGTTGAGGCGCGCATCGATGGTTTCGATGGCCTGCGTGGCGCCGCCGGTCAGCGCCGTCGTGAGGTGGGTGAGGCGGGAGTCGATCGACTGGATCGCCTGCGCGGCACCGTCCGTCAGCGAGGTCGCGAGCGTGTTGATGCGCCCGTCGATGGTCTCGGTCATGGATTGCGCGCGGGTGTCGAACGACTGTTCGAGCGCGGCGACCCGGCCGACGAGCTGCTCGTCGAAGGTCTTGATGTGACCATCGATCGTGCCGTCGAGGCTGGCGATCTTGCCGTTCAGCGAGGCGTCGAGGTGGTTGACGCGTTCGCCGACCGTGGTCTCGAACTGCACCAGGCGCTGGTCGAGCACGGCCGTGATCTCGCCGCCGTTGGCGGTGAAGCGGGTGTCGAAATTGTCGACATAGGTCTTCAGCGACTCATGGATGTCCTGCGTGCGCTGGCCCATGCGCTCGACGATCTCGCCGCCGAAGGTCTTCACGGTGCGGTCGAACTCGGAGATGTGGCGCGTGATCAGCGCGCCCAGCGTGCCGGAGTCGCGGGCGAATTTCTCGACCAGCTCGGTGCCCTGGTTCCTGACCAGCTCGTCGAACGCGCTCATCTGCAGCGACAGCGAATCGTGCGCGGTCTCGGTCTGGCTGACGACCTTGGCGACGAGGGTGTTGACGGTGGCGTCGAGCGCCTCGCTCGCCTTGTCGCCGCTCGTCAGGATCTGGCCGGCGAGGCGGTTGCCGGCGTCGTCGATCTTGGCGGAGAGGTCGTTGGAGCGCAGCTCGAGCTCGAGCAGCAGCGAATCCGAGGAATTCTTCAGGCTGTCGTGCACCTGCTCGGTGCGCTCGGAGATGCCGTCGACGATGGCGGCGGAGCGCTGCTCGAACTCGCCGGTGATGCGGTCGATGCGCTCGTTCAGCATCTCGTGGACGCGGTCGGCGAGGTCGACGAACTCGTCGTGGACGTGGCCGGTCTTGAAGTTGAGGCTGGTGGTCAGCCGCTCGCTGGCGTCGAGCACGGCGCGCGTGGTCTCGTTGCTGGCTTCCTCGAGGCGGTCGAGCAGGTCGCCGCCGCGCTCGCCGAGCGCCAGGATCATGTTGTCGCCGGCATTGCTCAGCGCGCTGGTGATGTGGGCGCCGCGCTCTTCCAGCGCGCCGGTGATGGACTTGGCGACCTCGTCGACGCGCGAGGCGATCGCATCCGAGATCAGAGCGATGTCGTGGCGCAAATCGATCTGCACGCCGGAGATGGCGCTGCGGACCTGCTCGGCCTGGCCGACCAGATTGTCGCGCTGATGCGCGATGTCCTGCAGCAGGGCGCGGATGCGCACTTCGTTGTCGGAATAGGCGCGTTCGAGCGCGGCGACCTCGTTGGCGACCAGCGTCTCGAGCTCGCCGGCGCGCGCGATGGCGCGCTCGATGCCGTCGCCCATCGCCGCGACCTCGCGGCGGATGGCCTGGCCGACGGTGACCATGGAATCAGAGGCCGAGCCCTCGGGCTCGGAGAAGCGGATCGCGACCTGCGCCATCGCCTGCGCGATCATACGCATTTCCTGGCCGCGCCAGACAAGGCTCGCAAGGAAGTAGAACAGCATGATCGGCGCGAAGAACATCGCGATCAGGCCGGCGATGACGAGCACGCCGCCGCTCTGGCCCATGGCGGCCTGGATCGAGGGCAGGAAGCCGAACGTCAGCGCGGCGCAGGCGGCGAGCCAGACGCCGGCGAAGATGGTGGCGAAGGTGTAGACGTTGCGGGCAGGGCGACCCTTCTGCAGGGCCTGGAGCAGCTGGCCGATGGTCTCGCGGTCGTCATTGGCGGCGCGGCGCGAAGAGCGCGGCTCCTCGACCGGGTCGAACACGGTCGAGCGTTCGTTGGCGGCAGGGCGCGGCTCGAAGCTCGGTTCGTCGAAGATGGGGGGCGGCGGCGCCACCGAGGGCGCGGTTTCGTTGCGCATCGCGGCGTTGCGGCTGGTGTCGGCAGCCGTGTCGCTGATGTTCAGGGCTTCCTGGATCGCAGAAAGCGCAACTTCTGTGGGGTCTTTGACCTTCTTCGGAGTGTTCGCCATGTTCAGTCCGAGCCCTCGTTACTTGTACGCGTCCCCCCGCGAGCCCTGCGCGCTGCGCAAGCCCACAGACCGGATCATGCCGCTTGCGCGGATCTCCGAGCCGTCCCCACCCGGACGGCTTGTCCGCCAATTTCCGCAACATCCTATTGGCAGAGCGTGGCGAATGAAATGCCCGCGATTAAGACAATCTTAATCATCGTTAACAGGATCGCGCCGTAAGACCTTAGCAACAAATGCAATTCTCCACCGGACTCGGCTGATTGCGGCAACTTTTCGTCAATAAACCGGCGGAACTGCGTTCAAGACCCCAAACATTTCGTTAACCATTTCCATGCTTGGGTGAGGTCAATCTCACCGCCGGACCGGCGGAACCGTCGCGCGATGCCGGGGCCTGCGCCATGACGCCTGAACTGCAACGGATGGACTGGATGCCCTCGCCCCCGCTTGCACCCATCGACAGCCCGCTCGACCTCGACCATCTCTCCCGGATGACGCTCGGCGACGCGGAGCTGGAACAGGAAGTGCTGGCCATGTTCGCCGAGCAGGCGGTCCGCCTGATCGCGGCGATGGCGGCGCTGCCGGCCGAGGCCGGCGCGCTGGCCCACAAGCTCAAGGGCTCGGCGCGCGGGATCGGCGCTTTTGCGGTGGCGGATGCGGCCGCAAGCCTGGAGATCGCGGTCCAGACCGGCCATGACCAGCGCCACGCCTTCGCCGCGCTGAAGGAGGCAGTGACCGAGGCCCGCGCCGCCATCGAGGCGATGCTGAAGCCTTGAGGCCACGCGGCCGAGCCGGACTCTAGTCTTTTGTTTTGACGCGTTTTCTTACCGCAAAGCGGGATTCACTTCGCCTGAAAACCCTATGGCGCCGGCCTGATCGACCCGTTATAGGACAGCCCGGACCCTCCTTCATTCCCAGCACCGCGGCAGCACGAGCACACATGGCCAAGATTCACTTTGTCGACCACAAGGGCGAAACCCGCACGGTGGAAATCGAGAACGGCGCAACCGTGATGGAAGCCGCGATCCGCAACAGCGTTCCCGGCGTCGAGGCCGAATGCGGCGGCGCCTGCGCCTGCGCGACCTGCCATGTCTATGTCGACGAAGCCTGGCGTGAGAAGGTCGGCAGCCCGACGCCGATGGAAGAGGACATGCTCGACTTCGGTTTCGACGTGCGCCCGAATTCGCGCCTGTCCTGCCAGATCAAGGTCTCCGACGATCTCGACGGTCTCGTCGTGACGACGCCGGAACGCCAGGCCTAATTCTGGCAGGCCTGGTCCTGACGCTTCTGAGTTGAATTATATGTTCGGCGTCGCGACCGCGATGCCGCGCTTGTGCCAGGGTCTGAGCTTCTCGACGATCTCCGCGCTGAGCGGCGCTGGCCGCCGCGTCGCCTCGTCGAGCATGACGCCGACCGACATCGCCGAGGCGATGCACTTTCCTTGCGAGAACACGACCTGCTCGAAGGTCACTGACGTCCGTCCGAGCTTCACCACGCCGAGGCCGAGCTCGATCGTGTTCGGCCAGTGCAGCTCGGCGCGGAAATGGATGTCGAGGCGCACCATGATCCAGGCGAGCCCTGGCGGCGTCAGTCCGTACTCCGGCAGCTTCATCAGCGTGACGCGGCCCGTCTCGAAATAGGTGGCGTAGACAGCGTTGTTGACGTGCTGGTTGGGATCGAGATCGCCGAAGCGGACGTTGTCGCTGAGGCGGTAGGGATAGTCCTCCAGGCGCGGCGTCGTATCGAGGCGACTTGGTGCGTTCACCGATTGATCTCCGTCATGTCCTTCCTCGTTACAGCCCAGTTATTTTGCCCCGGCAAGTGGGCGCGGCTGCGGGGCGCTCCCGCTTTTATGCCTTCCCTGATCCATCCCCGTTGGCTAGACAGGCAGGGTCACCTCTGCCCGCCGGGCGCCGTCCAACCGATAACGACCGATAAAGAGACGACATGAGCGATGTGATCAAAACCGATGTGCTGATTATTGGCGCCGGCCCCTGCGGTCTGTTCGCCGCTTTCGAGCTTGGCCTTCTCGACATGAAGGCGCATTTCGTCGACATCCTCGACAAGATCGGCGGCCAGTGCGCCGAGCTCTATCCGGAAAAGCCGATTTACGACATTCCCGGCATTCCGCAGGTTTCGGGGCAGGGCCTCACCGATGCGCTGATGGAGCAGATCAAGCCGTTCCATCCGACCTTCCATCTCGGCGAGATGGTCGAGACGGTGGAGAAGATCGGCGATCCCGCCTTCCGCTGCACCACCGACGCCGGCAAGGTGTTCGAATGCAAGGTGCTGGTGATCGCGGCCGGCGGCGGCTCGTTCCAGCCCAAGCGTCCGCCGGTGCCGGGCATCGAGGCCTACGAAGGCACTTCAGTCCATTACGCCGTGCGCAAGATGGAGACTTTCCGCGACAAGAACGTGCTGGTCGTCGGCGGCGGCGATTCCGCGCTCGACTGGACGCTCAATCTGCATCCGATTGCGAAGCGCATCACGCTGTTGCACCGGCGCGACGAGTTTCGCGCCGCGCCCCACAGCGTCGAGCAGATGCGCGCGCTGGTTGCCGGCGGCAAGATGGATCTCCGGCTCGGCCAGGTCACGGCGCTCTCCGGCGCTGAGGGCAAGCTCACCGGCGCCACCATCAAGGGCAACGACAACAACGTCACGGATATTGCCTGCGACACCATGCTGCCGTTCTTCGGGCTGACCATGAAGCTCGGCCCGGTCGCGAACTGGGGTATTGCGCTGGAGAACAATCTGGTGCCGGTCGAGACGTCCGCGTTCGAGACCAATGTTCCCGGCATCTTCGCGATCGGCGACATCAACACCTATCCCGGCAAGATCAAGCTGATCCTGTGCGGCTTCCACGAGGGCGCGCTGATGTCGCAAAAAGCCCATCGCTACGTCTATCCGGAGAAGCGGCTCGTGTTCCAGTACACGACCTCGTCCTCCAGCCTGCAAAAGAAGCTCGGTGTCAACTGACGAGGGCGGGGTGGGGAGGGGATGCCCCATGTTTCTGGCGCTGGAACCGTTCGCGAAATCGCCGTAGTCTGCGGCCATTCCGGTCGTGGAATAACAAGGTGATCTAATGCGGATTTTTTCCAGCTCTCGGCTGCTCCCCTTCCTCGCGCTCGCATTGTCGCTCGCGACGGTGACGCCGTCTGCGGCACAAATCGCCGAGCCCACTGCGGCGGGCCTCTGGCAGAAGGTCGAAGACGGCAAGACGGTCGGATGGTTTCTCTTCATCGACCACAACGGCATCTTCGAAGGCGTGATCGCAAAGACCTTCCCGCGGCCTGGCGACGATCCGAACGAGATCTGCAGCAAGTGCACCGACGATCGCAAGAACGCGCCGGTGCTCGGCATCTCCTTCGTCCGCAACATGAAGCGCGACGGATTGAAGTACGAAGGCGGCAACGTGCTCAATCCGCGCGACGGCCAGATCTGGAAGGCCAACATGAAGGTCAGTCCTGACGGCCAGACCCTGACCCTGCGCGGCTATCTCGGCATCGCCCTGCTCGGCAAGGACGAGGCCTGGACGCGCCTGCCTGACACCAACCTCGCCCAGGTCGATCCCGCCATCGTCGCGAAATATCTGCCCGCGCAGGCCGCTGCCACCAAGCCGCCGGCACCGACGAAGAAAAGCGGCGGCACGATGATGGCGCCGGCGCCCAAGCAGTAAGGTGTCCGTCGCGCACCGGGCCGCCTGATCGGCAATAGCCCCACGTCGCGTCATTCTTCGTGCAGGCTGGGACAACGGAAGGTCGGCGGGGCCATATCCGCCGAAAGACCAGTGCGCCGCGGGCCCGCTCCAGTAGTTGCCCGGAATGCATGCTGGCGCCGGATTTGCATAGCTATCCGCAGAGCTGCTGGGGGAATGAGTCGCTGCCCTCCGCGCCTTTCGCCGAGCTGCGGAAGGCGGACGGCGCGCGTTGTCCCACGCGGCGATCATGTCGACCCGCGGAGACGATATGCGACTTCCAAGATCGCGACTTGCAAGATTGTATGCGGCGCCGTTGCTGGGCCTGGCCGGGCTCTTGGCGACATCGGCTCTGGCGCGCGACGACGGGCGCTACGCCAACTCGCCGCTAAAACCCTGGTTCGAGAGCCTGCATAGCGAATACGGGCAATGCTGCACGGATGCGGACGGCTATGTCGTGGCCGATGTCGACTGGGAGTCCAACCAGGGACGCTACCGAGTCCTTATCGACAACGAGTGGGTCGTGGTGCCCGAGGGGGCTGTCATCACCGTGCCCAACAAGATCGGTCGCACCATGGTGTGGAAGCACTATATCGACGGCCACCCGCGGGTGCGCTGCTTCATGCCGGGCAGCATGACCTGAAAACGCTGACGGCGCCCGCATCAGATTCAGGCGCCGCAAGCGTTGCGAAAGGCTCAGCGCGCTTCGCTGCCCGAACCGGCGCTCGCAAGCCGCTTCACGCGCGGCGACAGCACCGAGACCTGCGCGGGCGAGGCGGGCATGCCGGCGACGATCATCGAGGGCGCGGTCGACTGCTCCTCGACGCCGGCGCCGCCGAGCACCTGCACCTGCGTCGCCGAGATCGGCAACGACTTCACTTCGTAAGTGGGAAGTTCGCTGGCGAAAGCACCGGTCGAGCTCGCAATCACGGCGCTGGCGACGGCAATCATTGTGAGAACACGCATTGGAAAATCTCCGTTGAAGATGTCAATCGGAGGTTTGGTCGTCTCGATGCCGGACCAGGTTCGCTTGTGCGAGAACATTCCCGTGGCCGTCGGCGAACATATTGATTGCTTGATGCGCAACGACGAAACGAGGAAGAAGTTTTTGGCGCCAATGTTTCCGGACGGTTTCGCGGATCGACGGGGGCAGCTCGCAGTCAGCCTGCTTGCAGATCCATGTGCGGAGATCTGGTCGGCGCGGCGGCGACCGGAAAACGCAGGCTCATGCTCGTGCCGCGGCCAGGCGTGGAGGAGATGACCAGCTCGCCACCGTGCGCGGCCATGATCTCGCGGACGATCGACAGGCCAAGGCCCGCGCCCTCGCCGGCAGTGTTGCCGGTCTGAAACGGCTCGGTCAGCCCGTGCTCCACGCCGTCCGGCAGGCCTGCGCCGTCGTCGTCAATCGAGATGCCGTCGCGGCCGAGCGTGGCGACGATGCGTCGTGCGCCATGGGCGTGGATGAGCGCGTTGCCGACGAGATTGGCAAGCGCGCTGCGAACCGCGGCATCCACACCCTGCACCAGGAACGGACCCTTCTCGGACTGTTCCAGCGTGAGCTCGATGCCGGCGTCCAGTGCCGAGGGGCCGAAATCGGCGAGCACGTCCAGCGTGATCTGGGCGAGATCAATCGGCCGTTTTTCGATCGCATGGTTTTGCAGTCGCGCCAGATCGAGCATCGCGGAGACCAGCGACGTCAGGCGGCGGATATCGCGGACCAATTCGGCCCTCAGGGCCGGCTCGGGTACATCCTCGACCTTCGCGCGCAGCAGCGTCAGCGGCGTGCGCAGCTGATGGGCGGCATTGCCGAGAAAGCGGCGCTGCATCCTGATATAGGCATCGATCTCGCCGAAGGCGCGGTTCAGCGCCTCGACCAATGGCTTCAGCTCGGAGGGGACTTCGGACAAGGATATCAGGCCTTGTGGCGCAGACGGATCGATCGCGAGCGCGCGCCGTGCCACCCGTTCGATGCCGCTTGAGACGAAACGTGCGGCCAGCACTGAGCCGATGGCGACGGTCGCCGCAAAAGCCAGGGCCACCAGGAGGATGGAAAAAGCGCGGCGGGCCAGGAAGTTTCTCGCGATTCGGCCGAACCGGACCTGAGGCTCGCCGACCATCATCGTGAGCCGCAACGAGCCCCGTTGCGCGACGGCGAGACAGAAAGTTCTATCCTGGTCGGGTGTACTGAAGACGGACAGGCCGACCGGCCCACGATAGGGAAAGGCGAAGGGAAGGGTCGGTCGGTGCTCGCTACCGTATTCGTTGACCAGATCGCCCGCCGACACCACGTACCAGAGGTTCGGGCTGTCCGCCTTCAACTCCTCGAGTGCGGGAGTCGGACGTACCGTCAGGCTCTGCGCGTCGATCACCGTGGCGCGGTCGAGAAGGGCCGCCACGACCCCGCAGGCTCTGAACTCGCGTTCCTCCATCGGGTATCGCCAGATGAAGAAGCCGACCACGAGGAGGAAGATCGTCGTTGCGGCGATGCCGAGCGACAGCGCAAACATTCGGGCGATCGATGTCATCGCGGCGTTGCCAGCCGCAGGATATATCCGATGCCTCGCATGCTGCGGATCTCGACGTCGCCGCCGAGCTCGAGCAATTTCTTCCGCAGGCGCGAGACCTGAGCTTCGAGCGTGTTGGATTCGATCTCGTCGTCGAAGCCGTATATCTCTTCGATCAGGGCGGCGCGGGTGATGACGCGGTCGCGTCGCATCAACAGCGCTCCCAGGATCAGTGCCTCGCGCCGTCGCAGCAGGATTCTGGTGTCGGCGACGACGGCCTCGTTGCTGCCGAGATGCAGCTCGACGTTGCCGAGCGACAATACCGAGGGGGCGAGCAGACGGGGCCGCCGCAGCACCGCGCGCACCCGTGCAATCAATTCCTGCGGCTCGAACGGCTTGCCGAGATAGTCGTCGGCGCCGCCATTGAGGCCCTCGACGATGTCTTCCTTGGCGTCCTTGGAGGTCAGCATGATGATCGCGGGGCGGTCGGGCGATTGGCTCAGCGCCGTGACCACCTGGAGCGCATCGCCGTCGGGCAGCATCCGGTCGACGATCGCGAGATCATATTTGAAATTGTCCAGCGCCTGACGGGCATCGGCGATCGAGCCGACGAGGTCGACGATTCCGTGCAACTGCCCGAGCAGACGGCTGACATAGGCGCCGATCTGCGGTTCGTCTTCGATTACGAGGGAACGCACGCGGGTCGTCCTTGACTCTGCTGGGCAACAAAACCCCGAGCGTGACGCTCCCTGGCCGAAGTCTGGCGTTTCGGCTCCTGCGCAGGGTTCCCATAAAGGCAGCGAGCTTGGCGAATAAAAGGCAGATGCGAGTGGGGTGACCGGCAGTGCCGGCCAAAGTTTGGGCGCGTGAGCGCCTCCCGGCAATGTTCGGGCAATGTTGGTTCGGCGACGCCGCGCCCGGCGGATACCGGCAACGGATTGGCCAGCGGTTTTCGCCTTGCAATCTTGGGGCAATTTTGCCGGACCACATGCTGGAGCTCCAACCACACGAGTCGACCAGGCCAGGAAGGCCGGTCCGGGGCCCTGTAATGAAGCATTTTGACGACGCCGCTCTTCGCCTCACGGTGAATGTGCGGCTCACGACCACCTTGCTCGCCGCACTCGGCGCGATCATGGCGATCCCTCAATCCGCATCGGCGCAGACTGCGTTCACGCTGCCGGCGCCGCCGTTCGAGCTGCCGATGCTGCCTTCGCCCTCCGGCAATTGGACGGTCATGGTCGGCATCGGTGGTGAGTACACACCGGATTTCGTCGGATCGAAGAACGGCAAGCTCATGCCGATCCCGATCTTCTCCATCCGTCGCGCCGGATCGATCGATCAGTTTCGGGGCCCGCGCGACAGCGCCAGCATCGCGCTGCTCGACGTCGGCAATTTTCGCGCAGGGCCTGCGTTCAAGTACGTCACCTCGCGCAAGGCCGACAAATATGCCGAGCTGACCGGTCTTGGCGACGTCAAGGCCGCCTACGAGCTCGGCGGCTTCGTCGAATATTATCCGGTCGACTGGCTGCGCCTGCGCAGCGAATTGCGCCAGGGCGTGGGTGGCCATACCGGCACCGTCGCCGACATCTCCGCCGACGTCATCGTGCCGCTGATTCAAAGGCTGACGATCTCGGCCGGCCCGCGCTTCACCTGGAAAAGCACCAACGCGACCGCTCCGTATTTCGGCATCGATGCCGCGCAGGCGCTGATGTCGGGATTGCCGACCTACAACGCCAAAGGCGGTGCGCACTCGGTCGGCTTCGGCAGCCAGATCTCCTATCGCATCAATCCGCAGTGGGAGGTTCATGCCTATGTCGAATACGAGAAGCTGTTGGGCGATGCCGCGGACAGTCCGCTCGTGAAGCTGCGTGGATCGTCGAACCAGACCACTGTCGGCCTCGGCGCGTCCTATTCGTTCGATTTCAGGATCCGATAGGTCACCATGCGTCGCATTGCTTTTCTATGGATTGGCCTCGCAGCCGCTTGCGTCGCCCTCGGCGCCGCCGCGGCGTTCGAGACGCGCGCGAGCCGGCTCCAGGCGATCAAGACGGTCGGCATCGTCTCCGCCATCGGCGAGGAGATGAGCCTTTCACAGGCAGGCCTTACCAAGCTCGGCTCCGCCGGGCAAAGCGCCTCGATCAGTGCATGGGGACTGGACGAGCTGATCGTCCAGCAGGCGACCAGGCTGCTGGGCGCACGCTATCGCGTTCAGGCCGTCAACTACACCCGCGCCGCGTTCGCCGCGATCCGGGATTCGGCGGTCACGCCTGTCAATCTGCTGCGGACCGATCCGTTCAAGGAGCTGGTTCGCACCGATGTCACGCCCCAGGGACTGGATGCGTACATCGTCATTACCCGCGCCAGATCGAAACTCGGAAACGGCCGCAACGTCGAGGGTGTCGGGCTCGCCGAATACCGGACGCTGCTTGCGGACTACGGCCTGATCCACGCGCTGTACGAGGTCCGCGTCATCGACGGCAAGACGTTCGACGTGATCGAAAAGCGGGCGGCCGCGCCGCTCGACAACACCGGGACCCTGAGGATCGCAGGCCCCAGCGGGCCGGTCGACGGGACATTTGACGGTCCGGCTTCGAGCGAACGGCTGCGCGCGGCCATCGCGGACCTCATCACGCGCAGCCTGCCCGTCACGCTGGACGACATGCACCTGATCGGTGGTCAGTGAAGCCGGCTGGCGGCCTCAGGTCACCGGCGCGGGGTTGAATAGCGTGAGGTCGTTGTGGATGCCCCAGCGGTCCGACCACGGCTTGGTGCGGCCGGAGGCGACGTCGAGGATTAGCCGGAACAGGTCCCAACCGGTCTCCTCGATGGTCTTCTCGCCGGTAGCGATGCTGCCGGCGTCGAAGTCGATCAGGTCCTTCCAGCGGCGGGCAAGCTCGCTGCGGGTCGCGACCTTGATCACGGGGGCGGCCGCAAGGCCGTAGGGCGTGCCGCGGCCGGTGGTGAACACCTGCAGCGTCATGCCGGAGGCGAGCTGGAGCGTGCCGCAGATGAAATCGGAGGCGGGGGTTGCCGCGAACAGCATGCCCTTCTGCGTCGCCTTCTCGCCGGGCGAGAGCACGCCGGTGATGGCACTCGAGCCGGACTTGACGATCGAGCCCAGCGACTTCTCGACGATGTTGGCGAGGCCGCCCTTCTTGTTGCCGGGCGTGGTGTTGGCGCTGCGATCGGCACCGCCTCGCGCGAGATAGGAATCGTACCAGGCCATCTCGCGCACCAGCGCGTGGCCGACGTCCTCGTTGATGGCGCGGCGGGTGAGGAGCTGGATGGCGTCGCGCACTTCCGTCACTTCCGAGAACATCACGGTGGCGCCGGCGCGCACCAGGAGGTCCGCGGCGAAGCCGACGGCGGGGTTTGCGGTGACGCCGGAGAAGGCGTCGCTGCCGCCGCATTGCAGGCCGATGACGAGATCGGACGCCGGGCAGGTCTCTCGGGTGCGCTTGTTGAGGATTTTCAGGCGGGCTTCCGCCTGGGTCATGATCGCATCGACGATCGCCCCAAAGCCGTCGAAGGCTTCGTCCTGCATGCGCACGATGGCATCGCTGACGCCTTCCGGCACCAGCCGCTCAGGCGCGAGCTTCTCGCAGCCGAGGCCGACGACCAGGATCTCGCCGCCGAAATTCGGGTTGAGCGCAATGTTCTGCAGCGTGCGGATCGGCACCACCGCATCAGGCGCGGTGATGGCGACGCCGCAGCCATAGGCGTGCGTCAGCGGCACGACGTCGTCGACGTTGGGGTATTTCGGCAGCAGCTCGGCGCGGATGCGCTTGACCGCGTATTCCATCGTGCCCTTGACGCATTGCACGGAGGAGGAGATGCCGAGGATGTTCTTGGTGCCGACCGATCCATCAGGATTGCGGTAGCCTTCGAAGGTGAAGCCGTCGAGCGGCGGCAGCGGCGCAGGAACTGCGGTCGAGATCTCGAGCTTGTCGAGGTCGGGGGCATCGGGCATGCGAATGCGTGCCTCGTCGACCCATTCGCCGGCCAGGATCGGCGACAGCGCGTAGCCGATCACCTCGCCGTAGCGGACGATCGGCTGATCTTGCGCGATGTCGACCAGCGCCGTCTTGTGCCCCTGCGGCACGAAGGCGCGCAGCGTCAGGCCGCTGGCAAAGCGGGAGCCGGCAGGAAGCCCGAAATCATTGACCACGATCGCGACGTTGTCGCGCTCGTTGAGCTTGATGTAGCGGGGCTGCTCTTTCGCTGCGACGTCCTGGTCCATCTGCGCTTGCCTCCGAAGCCGTAGGTGGGCAAAGGCGCAACGCGCCGTGCCCACCATGCTTCACAACCGAACGTAAGCGGTGGGCACGCTTCGCTTTGCCCACCCTACGGTATCTTCCCCGCGGTCAGCCCGGGAACGTATAAGCCGTCTTCACCGTGGTGTAGAACTCGCGCGCGTAGGAGCCCTGTTCGCGGGCGCCGTAGCTCGAGCCCTTCCGGCCGCCGAAAGGCACGTGATAGTCGACGCCGGCGGTCGGCAGGTTGACCATCACCATGCCGGACTCGCTGTTGCGCTTGTAGTGCGAGGCGTATTTCAGGCTGGTGGTGCAGATGCCGGAAGCGAGGCCGAACTCGGTGTCGTTGGAGATCGCCAGCGCTTCCTCGTAGTTCTTGGCGCGGATGACGGCGGCGACCGGGCCAAAGATCTCCTCACGCGCGATGCGCATGTTGTTGTTGGCTTCGGTGAACAGCGCCGGCTGCAGGTAGTGGCCGGGCGTCTCGCGCTTGAGCAGCTCGCCGCCGAACGACAGCTTGGCGCCCTCGTCCTGGCCGATCTTGATGTAGCGCAGGTCCTGGTCGAGCTGGCTCTGGTCCACGACAGGGCCGATATGCACGCCGGCCTTGAGCGCGTCGTCGACCGACAGGCCGTTCAGGCGCTCGGCCACCGCCGCGACGAAGCGGTCATGGATGCCTTCGGTGACGATCAGGCGGGAGGAGGCCGTGCAGCGCTGGCCGGTCGAGAAATAGGCGCCGTTGACGGCGACCTCGACGGCGGTCTTCAGGTCGGCGTCATCGAGCACGACCAGCGGATTCTTGCCGCCCATCTCGAGCTGGAACTTCTTCATCGGGTTCGACAGCACGCAGGCCTGCGCGATCTTGCGGCCGGTCTGCACCGAGCCGGTGAAGGAGATCGCGGCGACATCCGGGTGATCGAGCAGGGTCTGGCCGACCACCGAGCCGGAGCCGACCACGAGGTTGAACACGCCGGCGGGAATGCCGGAGCGGGTGATGATCTCGGCCAGCGCGTGACCCGAGCCCGGCACCAGCTCAGCCGGCTTGAACACCACCGTGTTGCCGTAGCAGAGCGCGGGCGCGATCTTCCAGGCCGGGATCGCGATCGGGAAATTCCAGGGCGTGATCATGCCGACGACGCCGACCGGCTCACGGGTGAGCTCGACGTCGAGGCCGGGACGTACCGAGGCGCCCTTCTCGCCGATCAGGCGCAGCGCCTCGCCGGCGAAGAACGCAAAGATCTGGCCGGCGCGGGCGACCTCGCCGATGCCCTCGGGGAGCGTCTTGCCTTCCTCGCGCGCGAGCAGGCGGCCGAGCTCTTCCTTGCGGGCGAGGATCTCGAGGGAAATCTTGTTCAGCGCGTCATAGCGAACCTGCGGGGTCGACTGCGCCCAGGCGGGGAAGGCGGCCTTGGCGGCTGCAATCGCCTTCTCGGTCTGCGCCTTGTCGGCCTTGGCGTATTCGCCGACGACGTCGTTGGTGTTGGAGGGGTTGATGTTCCTGGTGACGCCGGAGCCGTCGACCCATTCGCCGCCGATGAAGTTCTTCAGGATCGCAGTCATCTCATTCCTCCAAGTCATTTAAGGGGCATGATCCCTATCGGAAAACCGGTGCCCACTTTTCCGGGATCATGCCTGAAGTTTTCCTAACGCACGAGGCACGGACGCTTGTCGTCAAAGGTCCAGCCGGGGATCAGGTCCTGCATGGCAATAGCGTCATCGCGGGCACCGAGTCCATGCTGCTTGTAGAGGTCATGCGCCGCGTCGATAGCGGCCCTGTCGATTTCGATACCCAGGCCCGGCCGGTCCGGGACCGCAATCTTGCCGCCCTTGATCTGGAGCGGCTCTTTGGTGAGCGCCTGGCCGTCCTGCCAGATCCAATGGGTGTCGATCGCGGTGACCTTGCCGGGGGCGGCGGCGCCGACATGGGTGAACATGGCCAGCGAAATGTCGAAATGGTTGTTGGAGTGCGAGCCCCAGGTCAGGCCGTTGTCACGGCAGGTCTGCGCCACCCGCACCGAGCCCTGCATCGTCCAGAAATGGGGGTCGGCGAGCGGAATGTCCACCGCGCCGAGACGCAGCGCGTGGGAGAGCTGCCGCCAGTCGGTGGCGATCATGTTGGTTGCGGTCGGCAGGCCGGTGGCGCGGCGGAACTCGGCCATGATCTCGCGGCCGGAAAAGCCGGCCTCGGCGCCGCAGGGGTCCTCGGCATAGGCGAGGATGCCGTGCATGTCCTTGCAGAGGCGGATCGCCTCGTCGAGCGACCAGGCGCCATTGGGGTCGAGCGTGACGCGCGCGTTCGGGAAGCGCTTTGCGATCGCGGTGACGGCCTCGATCTCCTGCTCGCCGCGCAGCACGCCGCCTTTCAGCTTGAAGTCGGCGAAGCCGTAATGGTCGTGGGTGGCTTCCGCGAGCCGCACCACGATCTCGGGGGTCATCGCCTCCTGATGGCGGAGATTGAACCATTCGGGCTTGCCGGTCTCGCCCTGGACGTAGTTCAGCTTCGACTTGCGCCGGTCGCCGACGAAGAAGAGATAGCCGAGCGTCTCGACGCTGTTGCGTTGCTGGCCTTCGCCGAGCAGCGCGGCGACAGGCAAGTTGAGATGCTGGCCAAGCAGATCAAGCAGTGCGGATTCGATCGCGGTGACCGCGTGGATCATGACGCGAAGATCGAAAGTCTGCTTGCCGCGGCCGCCGGCGTCGCGGTCGGCGAAGGCGGTGCGGACGTCGGCGAGGATGTTGTTGAGCGCGCCGACGGTCTTGCCGATCACGAGATCGCGCGCGTCCTGGAGCGTCTGCCAGATCTTCTGCCCGCCCGGCACCTCGCCGACGCCGGTGTGGCCGGCATTGTCGGTGAGGATGACGATGTTGCGGGTGAAGAATGGCGCATGCGCGCCGCTCAGATTGAGGAGCATGCTGTCGCGGCCCGCGACCGGGATCACCTGCATCGCCGTGACGACAGGTGCGCCAGAGATATCGGTCACGGCCATCGCTTGCTCCTCGCTGTTGTCACCCTATTCTGCCGCTTGTTGTGTCGATCGGATGGCGGGCAGATTCTTCACCAGCGCGGTCACTTCCGCGATCTCCTGCTCGGTGAGGTCGGTGAGCGGCGGGCGGACCGGGCCGGAGTCGCGGCCGATCACCTTCATGCCGGCCTTGATGATCGAGACGGCATAGCCCTTCTTGCGGTTGCGGATCGCGATCAGCGGCAGGATGAAGTCCTTCAGCCCGGCCTGGATCGTGGCGTGGTCACGCTTGCGCACCGCGGCGTAGAAGTTGGTGGCGAATTCCGGCACGAAGTTGAACACCGCCGAGGAATAGGTCGTTACGCCCATGTCGAGATAGGGCAGCGCGAAGGTCTCGGCGGTCGGCAGGCCGCCGACATAGGTGAGACGGTCGCCGAGCTTGGTGTAAACGCGGGTCATCAGCTCGATGTCGCCGATGCCGTCCTTGTAGCCAACGAGGTTCGGGCAGCGCTCGGCAAGGCGCGCGAGCGTATCGGGCTGGAGGATGGCGTTGTCGCGGTTGTAGACGATGACGCCGATCTTCACGGCGGCGCAGACTGCCTCGACATGGGCGGCAAGGCCGTCCTGCTCGGCATGGGTGAGATAGGGCGGCAGCAGCAGCAGGCCGTCGGCGCCGGCCTTCTCCGCGCCGATGGCGATCTCGCGGGCGATCGCGGTGCCATAGCCGGTGCCGGCGAGCACGGGCACGCGGCCCTTGGTCTCGTCGACGGCGACTTTGACGACTTCAGGGACCTCGGTCGGCGTCAGCGAGAAGAATTCGCCGGTGCCGCCGGCGGCGAACAGGCCTGCGACATCATAGCCGCACAGCCAGTCCATGTTGGCGCGATAGGTCGCCTCGTCGAAGGAGTAGTCAGCCTTGAAGGGCGTGACGGGGAAAGACAGGAGGCCAGATCCGATCTTCTGGGCCATTTCCTGCGGGGTCATCTTGCTCATGGGCGCGGCTCCCTCATTGCGTGTTGTGGAGGACGCAAGCAGAAAGCTGCGCGTCCATGCGCCGTGGTTTAGGAGACCGTTCGATGCGGGTCCAAGCCAAAGCCTATATCGACCGATGCGAAATCAGCATCAATCTTCGGATGGCTCCGCAGAGGCCAGTTCGCCGGCGATTTTGACGAGCGCCGACAGCAGCGGATTCTCGTCGTCGCGGCGCCAGACCATGAACAGCTCGACGGGGACGCGCGTGCGCAGCTTCAGCGGGCGCAGGCGCACGTCGGAAATCTTCAGGCTCGCAGCCGCCGCCGGCACGATGGCAAGGCCGAGGCCGGCGCGCACCATGGCGAGGATCGAGTGGATCTGGCTCAGATGCTGGACGTAGCGCGGCAGCACGTCGGCACGGGTGAACAGGGCCACCAGGAGATCGTGGAAGTAGCGGCTCTCATAGGGCGAATACATCACGAAGGGCTGGTCGTCGAAATCCTTGATGGTGATGCTGTCGGCATTGGCGAGCGGATGCTTCTTCGGGATCGCAGCGAGCAGGGGCTCGGCGACGACGCGGCGGCTGGTGAGCTCGGGCCGCGCGATCGGCGGCCTGAGCAGGCCGGCGTCGATCTGGCCCGAGGTCAGCGCCTCGAACTGGTCGCCCGACACCATCTCTTTCAGCGAGAAATCCACCTCGGGCAGTTTTGCACGGCAGGCCGCGACCAGTTCTGGCAGGAAGCCATACGCCGCGGCCGCGGTGAAGCCGATCTTCAGCGAGCCGGTCTTGCCGAGCGCGATGCGGCGGGCGACCTGCGAGGCGCTCTCGGCAAGCTTGAGGATGCGCCGCGCCTCCGGCAGAAAGCTGCGCCCCGCCGGGGTGAGGCGCACCGAACGGCTGGTGCGCTCCAGCAGCGGCGCATCGATGATGTGCTCGAGCACCTGGATCTGCCGGGACAGCGGCGGCTGGGTCATGTTCAGCCGCGTCGCGGCGCGGCCGAAATGCAGTTCCTCCGCCACCGTGACGAAACAGCGGAGCTGGTTGAGGTCGAACATCGATACATGCCTTAGATGGATAAGGCGTTTCCCCGGTACTTCTAGCATCGATCATCCCCAAAACAAAGACGGCGGCTTTTTGGGCCGCCGTTGAGTTGCCTGGTCAAGCTCCCATCGGGAGCCCTCAGGAGGAACGTTTGAGCGTCACCCGCTCGATCTTGCCGACGATGACGAGATAGGCGAACGCCGCCACCAGCGCGTTGAGGCCCACGAACACCAGCGCGCCGTTGAACGAGCCGGTCGCGGCCAGGATGTAGCCGATCACGATCGGCGTGGTGATCGAGGAGAGATTGCCGAATGTGTTGAACAGGCCACCGGAGACGCCGCCGGCTTCCTTCGGCGAGGTGTCGGAGACGACCGCCCAGCCGAGCGCACCGATGCCCTTGCCGAAGAAGGCGAGCGCCATGAAGCCGACCACCAGCGCCTGTCCATCGACATAGTTGCAGGCGATGATCGACATCGACAGCAGCATGCCGCCGACGATCGGAATCTTGCGCGCCATGGTCAGCGAGCCGGTCCTGCGCAGGATCGCATCGGAGATGATGCCGCCGAGCACGCCGCCGATGAAGCCGCACAAAGCCGGCAGCGTCGCGACGAAGCCGGCCTGCAGGATCGACAGGCCGCGCTCCTTGACCAGATAGACGGGGAACCAGGTCAGGAAGAAATAAGTCAGCGTGTTGATGCAATATTGGCCGAGATAGACGCCGAGCATCATGCGGTTGGAGAGCAGCTGGCGGATGTGGTCCCAGCCGGAGCCGGCCTCTTGCGCACGCTCGCGGAGCTGATCGTTCTTGGGCGCGTCGAGATCGACCAGCGCGCCGCCTTCCTTGATGTAGTCGAACTCGGCATCGTTGATCGAGGGATGCTCCTTCGGGCCGTAGATGGTCTTGAGCCAGACGAAGCCCATGACGATGCCGAGCGCGCCCATCACGAAGAACACGAAGCGCCAGCCGTAGGCGTGCGCGATCCAGCCCATCAGCGGCGCGAAGATGACGGTCGCGAAATACTGTCCCGAATTGAAGAAGGCCGACGCGGTGCCGCGCTCGTTGCCCGGAAACCACGCCGCGACGATGCGGGCGTTGGCGGGGAAGGAGGGCGCTTCCGCGACGCCGACAAGGAGGCGGAGCGCGAACAGCACGACAACAGCCGTGCCGGCGCTGAGGAAGCCGACCCAGCCCTGCATCAGCGTGAACAGTGACCAGATGATGATGCTGAAGGCATAGACGAGACGCGAGCCATAACGGTCGAGCAGCCAGCCGCCCGGTACCTGCGCCGCGACATAGGACCAGCCGAACGCCGAGAAGATCCAGCCCATGGCGACGGGATCGAGATGCAGCTCCTTGGACAGCGCCGGGCCTGCGATCGACAGCGTGGCGCGGTCGGCATAATTGACGGTGGTGACCAGGAACAACATGGTCACGATGAGCAGCCTGACGCGAGACCTTCTCACGTCCGCTGCGGACACCACTGCGCTCATCAGGCGCCTCCTCAAGTCGAAATGTTTCCTCGATCCGACTCCTAGAGGCGCGCGCGGCAAAGTGTCCAAGTTCAAGGGGGTATCGATCGATACCGTTTTTGGATTGATGAAACGGCAGGTGAGGGGAACGATGCTGGTGCGGAGTGAATGTGCGAGCGATGGTGATGTGCGAGCCCCAAGCACTCCGCTGTCATTCCCCGCGAAGGCGGGGAATCCAGTACGCCGCGGCTGCTCGATTCAATCACTGTCGTCACGGCGTATTGGATCGCCCGGTCAAGCCGGGCGACAACACCGAGTGCGAGGACGTTGCGCGTAGCCCGCATGAGCGAAGCGATATGCGGGGAGAATGGCCCCGGATGTCGCTGCGCTCATCCGGGCTACGACTCGTAAAATGGGTCTTCGCGCGCGCTACTGCTTTGCACTCGGCAACAGCTGCGGCAGAAATCCGCGCGTGACGCCCGGTGGCACTGCGTCCAGTCCAAGCACCGCGCTCGCGGCCGGCAGCGCCGCATCCGCCATCGCCGCATGCCCTTCCGCGCTCGGATGCACCGCGCCGCCATAGACGGCGGAGAGCACGCCCCAGGTCGCGTCGTGAATGTCGGTCGGCTGGCTCGCCGCCGGCAATCCCTGCGGATAGGTCATCGCGGCGAAATAGCTGTCATTGGCATCGCGGATCCAGCGCCCGCGGGGCAAATAAGCGCGGTATTCCGAGGCGCCGCGGCCGCACAGCATCGGCTGGCTCGCCGCGCTCACGATATCAGGATTGAAGCTCTGGCCGTTCTCCGCAAAGCAGCTGCGGTCGAATTCGGGGTCGTTGCCCGAATGGGCGCAGAAGCCGTGATCGGCGAACGCCGCCTGATGCGCATCGACGAAAGTCATGCGGTCGGCTTCGGGATCGCGGCACAGCGCGCCGCGCGTGCAGGTGGCGAGCCCCTTCAGCTGCGGCAAGAACTCGGTATCGACGAAGGTCGAGACGCGGGCAAGGCGCTGCGGATCGGCGTTGAAGGCCGGATGGATGTCGAAGCCGGCGCGGCCGCCGCGGCAGGGTACCCCGCCATCGGCGAGCGCGGGGTTGGCGTAGGAGACATAGACGACATGCGAAAGGTCGCCGCCGACCAGCGGCTTGAGCGCCTCGCGCAGCTTGACGAAATTCTGCGGCAGTTCGCGCGCCAGCGCATCGCGGGAATCGTCGACGCTCGCCATCACGCCCGAGCGGCGGAACAGCGCGCGCTCGGTCGCGGTCTCGACGATCACGTCGGCGACGAGACCGGAGAAATAGACGTCGTTGGCGCCGACCGAGAGCAGCACGAGATCGAGCGTGCGGTCGGGCTGGCGTTTCTTCGCCGCGGTGAGCGCCTCGCGCAACTCGGCGACTTGCGCGTTCACGCTGGTGTTGCAGACACCGGTCTTGCCGGGCGGGCATTCGCGGGCGCGCTGCGAGCCGAGCAGGCCGTCGCCGATGCTGGCGCCGGTGCAGGCGAGCGGCAGGTAGGTCACTGCGATGTGGGTGTAGCGCACCGCGAGTGCGAGGGCGGTGCGCGTCTGGTAGCTGTAGAGCGAGCGATGGCAGGGCGAGTTGAACCAGAGCGCGCTGTAGCGCTGCCAGTTGGCGAGCGTGTCCGGCGCCTCGCAGGCGCGGCCGCCCTTGAAGCCGTGGCGGCTCGGGCGGTAGTACTGCGCGCCAGCGGTGCCCAGATAGGAGCGGAAGCAAAATCCTTCGTCCGACAGCGCCAGCGGCCGGTCCGGATTGCCTTCGCCGGAGGCGATGCTGTCCCCGAGGCCGGCGACGAAGATGTCACGGACCTGGATCTCGGTCTGGACGCGCTGGGTCGGATCGGAGCCGGAGGAGACGTCGACGGTCGCGACCGTCTGCCTGCCGTAGCGGACGCGCAAATTGATCGGCTCGGCGCAGTCGAAGGTCGATTGTTGCGGCCCGTCGCCGTCATCGAACGACCAGGCGCAGGTGGCGCCGACCGGCACCGCGCCAACGAGACGGACGGTGACGGGGTGATCGATCGGGGTGAGGTAGTTTTCCTTGGTGTTGTCGCGGGTGCAGGGCTGGTTGACCCGGCCCTGGAGGTCGATGCAGAGCCGGTTGACCATGTTGCGCGCCCAGCCGCGGCCCTCGCTCTGGAGCTCCAGCGACTGCTCGGCGGCCAGGATGCTGCGGTTGCGGGCGTTCTCGACATGGAGCAGGAAGTCGCGCTCCTCGCGGAACAGCCGGAAGCGGTTACGCACCTCCCAATTGATCTGCAGGGCGCCGGCGTCCTGAGCGCTCGCGCGCTCGGGCGGCATGGCCGTCAGAATCCCGGCAAGCAACAGGGCGCCTGCGGAAAGGGTACGAAGGAATAATGGGATCATGGCCCGCGTCTTCAACGGCAAAGTTGAGGCGGAAATAAGAGAGCATTGCTCTGCCGCTCGCAACCCCTCCGGGTCCAGATCGCGGCCTACCGCTTGTTGGCCTGGCGCAATATCCGCTCGCGCTCCATCGGCGTCACCTGCTTGGGCAGATTGGCCTGCGCGCAAGCCTCCGCCAGCCGCCGCCGCTCCTGCCAGGGCTCGACCACGTTCATCCAGAGTTCGCGCGTGCCCATGATCGAGATGGCAAGGCCGAACGGGATCACGAAATAGAGAAGGCGGAACACCAGCAGCGTCGCCAGGAGCTGCTCGCGGCCGAATTCGGGCAGCGCCAGCAGCATGGCGGCATCGAACACGCCGATCGAGCCGGGGGCATGGCTGGCAAAGCCGAGCAGCGTCGCCAGGATGAACACCACGGCCAGCGACATGAAGTCGATCGGCGGATTGGCCGGCATCAGCAGGTACATCGCCGTGGCGCAGAAGCCGAGATCGACCACCCCGATCATGATCTGGACCAGCGTCAGCGGCGCCGACGGCAGCACCACCTTCCAGCCCTTCTGGCCGAGTTCGCGCCGCTTCTCGCCCATGCAGAGCCAGACCAGATAGGCGCCGATCGAGGCAAGGCCGCCGAGCGCGATCAGCCGATTGATCGACGAGGGGAGCTGGTCCATCGAGGACGCCGCATCCGGATGGATCGCCATGCCGATCGAGAGCACGAAGATGTTACCGAGCCAGAAGGTCAGGCCCGACAGGAAGCAGATCTTGGCGACGTCGATCGCGTTCAGCCCGTAGTCTGAATAGATCCGGAAGCGGATCGCGCCGCCGGTGAAGACCGTGGCGCCGATGTTGTGGCCGATCGAATAGGACGTGAAGCTGGAGAGCGCCGCAATGCGGTACGGCACATGCTTCTTGCCGATCGTTCGCAGTGCAAAAAAATCGTAGAAGGTCAGCGTACAGAACGCAAAGAACACGCAGATCGCCGCCAGCCCGATGCTCCCGCGGGGAATCTCGGTTAACGCGGTCAGGATGACCCCGGTATCGATGCCCTTGAGGGTTCGCACCAGCGAGGTGATCGCGAAGGCGATGATGAAGACGCTCGCGGCTACTCCGAGCCGTCGCCAGCCGATCCATCTCTTGAAGCCGCGTTGCAGCGCGGGCAGCAGTCCGTGCATTCATCCTCCCGGCGGGGGGCAAGACCGACTAGGCCAGACATTGGCCAGTCGGGTACGATCACGGCCAAAAGCAGGCATCGATCGCTGGGCATGATCCAGCTCATTTAAGGCAAAAACACCGGCTTGTGCAGCCCTTGACAACAATTGGTTCTGCGTCGGACCGGTCACTTTTGTCATACGCGGTTCACATCGGCGGTGCGTTAAGCATATGAGTCGTGAAACCGGCTCGGCCCCGCGCGTTTCCTATGCCGACATAATTTCAGATGCCGGCGCCGTCCGCATTGTTCCAGCGCAAGCCGTCCGGGTCTTTTTGGAACGTCGATGCCGCGTGCTCGTTGGGCCCCATCAGCAACCGAACATGGCGGAATAAGCGGCTTTTCGTGCAAGCCGCGGCCTTCGTGTTCCACAAAACCGAAAGAGGATGGAACGATGGGACTGTTCACAAAAGACATCAAGACCATGAACGATCTGTTCGTGCACCAGCTCCAGGACATCTATTACGCCGAGCAGCAGCTGACCAAGGCGTTGCCGAAGATGGCCAGTAAGGCCACCGATCCGCAGCTGAAGCAGGGCTTTTTGACGCACCTCGAAGAAACCAAGCAGCACGTCGCGCGGCTCGAAGAAGTGTTCAAGATGCACGGCGTCCCCGTGAAGGCGGTCGATTGTCCGGCGATCGATGGCATCATCGAGGAGGCTGACGAGACCGCCGGCGAAGTCGCCGACAAGGCGGTGCTCGATGCCGCCCTGATCAACGCGGCGCAGGCCGCTGAACACTACGAAATCGTACGCTACGGCAGCCTGATCGCCTGGGCCAAGCAGCTCGGCCGCAACGACTGCGCGACCGTGCTCGCCAAGACGCTGGAGGAGGAGAAGGCGACCGACAAGAAACTGACCACACTCGCCGAGAGCAAGGTCAATCTGCGCGCGGCGAGCTAAAGGAAGAGACGCGATGATCGAGGCGCCGCGCGGTTATCTGCGTGGTGCTTCTGCTTCTCCACCATCCGGTGTCATGCCCCGCGAAAGCGGGGCATCCAGTACTCCGCGGCGCCGATTGGATTTCACAATGTCCGCCCCGGCGTACTGGATCGCCCGCCTGCGCGGGCGATGACATCGAATGTGAAGTAGGCGGATCGCTACACATCCATCCTTCGTCCGTTGTCGAAGCATGACAGCGGGCCGGCCGCCTATATTCCGCATGGGGCTGCGATCGAGGTGGCAGCATGCGCGCAAACATCATCAAATATGAAACCTTCGACGACGCCGCCGGCGCGTCGCCTGCCGGTTCGCGTCTTGCGACCTCGCTCACGCTCGCCGCGATGAGCCTCGGCTACGGCGTGGTGCAGCTCGACGTCACCATCGTCAACACCGCACTCGATGCGATGGGCAAGACGCTCGGCGGCGGTGTGGCCGAGCTGCAATGGGTGGTCAGCGCCTACACCATCGCGTTTGCCGCCTTCATCCTGACCGCAGGCGCGCTCGGCGACCGCATCGGCGCCAAGCGCGTCTTCGTGGCCGGGTTCGCCATCTTCACCGCGGCCTCGCTCGCCTGCGCGCTGTCGCCCAATGCAGCCGTGCTGATCGCAGCGCGGCTGGTGCAGGGGCTGGCGGCGGCGATCCTGGTGCCGAATTCCCTCGCGCTGCTCAATCACGCCTATCCGGACGAGCGTGCGCGCGGCCGTGCCGTCGCGGTCTGGGCTGCCGGAGCGAGCCTTGCGCTCACCGCCGGCCCCTTCGTCGGCGGCGCGCTGATCACGCTGGTCGGCTGGCGCGCGATCTTCCTGGTCAATCTGCCGATCGGGCTTGCCGGCCTGTGGTTGAGCTGGCGCTACGCCAGCGAAACCACGCGGGCCCGCTCGCGCGAGATCGATCTGCCCGGCCAGCTTGCCGCGATCGGTGCGCTGGGGGCGCTGGCCGGCGCGATCATCGAAGGCGGTGCGCTCGGGTGGGATCATCCGGCCGTGATCGCAGCCTTCGTCGGGGCCGTGGGTCTCGCCGTGTTCTTCATCTGGCGCGAGAGCCGCGCGGCGCAGCCGATGCTGCCGCTGTCGCTGTTCGGCCAGAGGCTGTTCGCGCTGACCTCGCTCGTCGGCCTGCTCGTCAATATCGCGATCTACGGCCTGATCTTCGTGCTCAGCCTGTACTTCCAGCGGATCAACGGGCTGTCGGCGTGGTGGACCGGGCTCGCCTTCGTGCCGATGATGGCGGCGGTGCTGCCGGTCAATCTGCTGGCGCCGCGTCTCGCCGAGCGCATCGGCCCGTGCCCGACCATCGTGGTCGGTGCCAGCGTGTCGGCGCTCGGCTGTCTCGGTCTGCTGTGGATCGCAGCTGACACGAGCTATTGGGCGATCTTTGCGCAGATGATCGCGATCAGCGGCGGACTTGGGCTGCTGGTTCCGCCACTGACCTCGACCTTGTTGGGCAGCGTCGACAAAGCGCGCTCCGGCATCGCCGCGGGAGTCCTGAACGCGACGCGGCAGACCGGCAGCGTCCTCGGCGTCGCGCTGTTCGGCTCGCTGGTGGCCGCCGAGGGGGCGTTCATGGCGGGGCTGCATCTGTCGCTGGTCGTGTCCGCATCCGTCCTGCTGCTCGCTGCCGTCGCGATCGGCCTCGGTGCGCCGGCGCGAGGATGAACAATCCGAGTGAATGGGCACATCTTCCGTTCACCATTGCCGCAACAGGCGCGTAGCCAGTTACCACCTGTCCACCTCTGTTGGTTCAACTGCGGGTCCATAGGGGCCCGCGATGTATCAAGTTCTCTACTGTCTCACCGAGGAGCACGATTGGCGGCTCGTCGCGCTTGGCGGCGCGGTGTGTCTGCTCGCCAGCGCGGCGGCGATTAGCCTGTTCCACCGGGCGCGCGCGACGAACGGTGTCGGACGCCTGGCCTGGCTCGGCCTCGACGCCGCCGTCAGCGGCTGCGGCATCTGGGCGACGCATTTCATCGCGATGCTCGCCTACGGGCCGGGCGGCGCCGGCGCCTACAACATCCCGGTGACGATCCTGTCGTTGATCTTTGCGATCTCCGTGACCTTCGTGGGGCTGAGCATCGCCGTATCGTCCTTGCGGGCGGGGTGGGTCGTCCTCGGCGGCGCCATCGTCGGCACCGGGGTCGCGGCGATGCATTACACCGGCATGGCGGCGCTGGAGATACCGGCGCGCGTGGACTGGATCGGAAGCACGGTCGCCGTTTCGGTGCTGTCAGGAATCGTCTTTGCGGCACTTGCATTGTTCGTGGCCGCGCGGCGCGACGACCTCTTCCATGCGCTGATGGCGACGGTGCTGCTGACGATCGCCATCGTCGCGCATCATTTCACCGCCATGGGCGCGGTGCTGCTGACGCCGGATCCGACGCTCGCGATCGGCGGCCTGTCGATCCCGCCGGCCTCGCTGTCCTTCCTCACGGCCAGCGCCGCGGTCGCGATCATCGCGATCGCGCTCGTGGCTGCGCTGCTCGACCGCCGCGCCAAGGGCGAACTGGGCGCCCAGCAAATGGTGCTGGATACGGCGCTCGAGAACATGTCGCAGGGTCTGTGCATGTTCGATGCCGACGGCAAGATCATGCTGTTCAACGAGCGCTATGCCGCCATGCTCCGTCGCACCGACATTGCGCTGACCGGCCGCCTGCTGGTCGACGTGCTCAGGGAAGAGCAAGCCAAGGGCCAGTGGCAGGGCGATGCGGATCAATTCTTCGCCCGCCTCGTTGCCGACGCGCGCGAGGGCCGCACCACGACCGACATCGTCAGCCGGTTCGGCCGCTCCATCCGTGTCGTCAACCAGCCGATGCAGGGTGGCGGCTGGGTCGCGACCTTCGAGGACATCACCGAATGGCTAGAGGCGCAGGCCAAGATCTCGCACATGGCGCGCCATGACGCGCTGACCAGCCTGCCGAACCGCGTGTTGTTCCACGAGCAGCTCGAGCAGGGACTGCGGCGCACCAGGTCGGGCGATCAGCTCGCGGTGCTTTGTCTCGATCTCGATCACTTCAAGGACATCAACGATTCGCTCGGCCATCCCATCGGCGATGCGCTGCTGAAGGAGGTCGGCCGCAGGCTGACGGCCGCCGTCGGCGAGAGCGACACGGTGGCGCGACTGGGCGGCGACGAGTTCGCCGTGGTCCAGATCGGTCGGTCCGAGGAAACCGCCGCGAGATCGCTCGCCGGCCGCCTCGTCGAGGTCATCTCGGCGCCCTACGAGATCGACGACCATCAGATCGTGATCGGCGTCTCGATCGGCATCTCGCTGTCGCCGCAGGACGGCAGCGATCCGAGCGAGCTGTTGAAGAACGCCGACCTCGCGCTCTACCGCGCCAAGGCGGACGGCCGCGGCACCTATCGCTTCTTCGAGACCGGCATGGACGCGCGCGCGCAGGCGCGGCGCCTCTTGGAAATGGACCTGCGCGCGGCGGTGCAGCGCGACGAGTTCGAGGCGTATTACCAGCCGATCCGCGACGTCGCCAGCGGCCGCGTCGTCGCCTTCGAGGCGCTGCTGCGCTGGAACCATCCGCAGCGCGGCCTGATCGCACCCATCGACTTCATCCCGCTGGCCGAGGAGACTGGACTGATCGTCCAGCTCGGTGAATTCGCGCTGCGCTCCGCCTGCATCGATGCGGCCACTTGGCCAGACGATGTCGACCTCGCCGTCAATTTGTCGCCGGTGCAGTTCAAGAATCCGAACCTGATCGCATCCGTGATCGCGGCGCTGGCCGCCTCGGGACTGAACGCGCGCCGTCTCGAGCTCGAGATCACCGAATCCGTGCTGCTGCAGAACAGCGAGGCGACCCTGACCACGCTGCATGAGCTGCGCGCCATGGGCGTGCGCATCTCGCTGGACGATTTCGGCACCGGCTATTCGTCGCTGAGCTATCTGCGCAGCTTCCCGTTCGACAAGATCAAGATCGACCGCTCCTTCGTGTCGGAGCTGGCGACGCGCGAGGATTCCATGGCGATCATCCGCGCCGTGACCGGTCTCGGCCGCAGCCTCGGCATCGTCACCACCGCGGAAGGCGTCGAGAACGACGCGCAGCTCGAGCTGCTCAGGCGCGAGGGCTGCACCCAGGCGCAGGGCTATCTGTTCAGCAGGCCGCGGCCCGCCTCCGACGTGGCGGTGATGCTCAACCGCCCGCGGCTGCTTGCGTCGGCTTGAGGACCCTATTGTTTGAGCATGATCTATTCGGAAAAGCGCTTCGCGCTCTTCCGGATCATGCTCTAGCCCCGGCGCAGCGCGAAATGCGCGCCGCAAAATGCCATGACGGCGCCGAGGCACAGCGCGGCGAGCCCGGCCAGCACGCCCGAGACGGTCGGGATCGGGCTCGGCGCCGAGGCCACCTGGCCGGCCCCCGCGAGCAGCAGCACGCCGACCGCGATCAGGAACTGCCGCATCCGTTGCGGGATCTGGCCGGAGACGGCGCTCTGCATCAACGTCGCCGTGAAATAGCCGCCGGAGAAGCCGACGGTCGCGATCAGCCACCACGCGATCGCCGCGCCCGCGGGTATGAACTCATGCGTGTCGGAGCGCCAGAGACCGCCGAGGTCGAGCCCGTAGCGCGCGCCCAGCATGTGCACCGCGAGCGCGAGCAGCACGCCTGATATCACGGCGGCGCCGAGAATCAGGCGGCGCGGAAAAAAGGTCGTCTCAGCCATGCCTCGCTTGTAGGATGGGCGAGGGCGATCGCGCAAGCGGATCGCGGGCGGGATGGCGCGGACGGGATTGCGCAGACGGGATTGATTGTCGGGATGCAGGGGTCGGAAGCTGAGACCACGCCGGTCACGAGCTATGCCTACAAGGCGTCGCTGATCGGCTCGGCGCATCGCTTCGAGCTGACGGAGCAGGGGCTGTCCTGGCACATCGGCGGCCGCACCTCGCTGTGGCCTTATGACGAGATCAGCGCGATCCGGCTGTCGTTCCGCCCGGTGTCGATGCAGCAGCACCGCTTTCGCGCCGATGTCAGCCACAGCAGCGGCCGCCGCATTGCGATCCTGTCGACGAACTGGCAGACGGCGGCACTGATGGCGCCGCAGGACAACGGCTTTCGCGCGTTCATCCTCGCGCTGCACGCCCGCATGGCGAAGGCGGGCAGCCGCGCGGTGCTGACGGCGGGGCTCGGCCGCGTGGCCTATGCGGCGGTGCTGGTGTTCCTGGCGGTGCTGACGGTGGCGATGGCGGGCCTGTTGATCCGCGCCCTCGTGAGCGGCGAGTTCGCCGGCGCGCTGTTCATCCTCGGCTTTGCCGCGCTGTTCGCCTGGCGGGTCGGCGGCTTCGTCCGGCGCAACCAGCCGCAGAGATACAGCTTCGATCAGGTGCCGAAGGCCTTGCTGCCTTAGGTGCAATCGGTCGCAATCAAAATTGACTTCGCGCAACCGCGTCCATGTCGCATCGTGCGGCGATGTCAGTGATGGACCGCAGCACGCGTCTGCCGACGGCAGATGAGATCGCCGGAATCAACCGCACCCATCTGATCGATACGCCGCTCCGGCCGGCCGACTTGCTGTTCATGTTCGGCACCCGCGAGGACGTCGGCTTGCGCGCCGACACCGCCGCGCGGCTGTGGCGCGGGGGCTATTTCCGCTGGTCGATTGTCAGCGGCGGCGTGACGCCGGGCTCGGAGCAATCCGAGTGCACGATCATCAAGGCGGCGATGGTCGAAGCGGGCATTCCGGCGGAACTTGTCCTCGAAGAGCATCGCGCGATGAACACCGGCGAGAACGTGATCTTCTCGCTGCCGATCATCGATGCGGCGCTGGGCCTTTCGAACATTCGCAGCGTGATCTGCCTCGGCAACACCTGGACCGCGCGGCGCTACCCGATGACGCTGCACCGGCACTGGCCGGAGGTGACGAAGATGCTGTTCACCGTCGACAGTTTCGCGACGCCGCGTGAGCTCTGGCACACCGATGCCGAATTTTGCCGCCGCATGCTGCACGAATGGGACAAGATCGAGCCGTACAAGGCGACGGGCTTCATCGCGGAGTGGCCGGAGGCCTGAGAGGGCTCCGCGCGCTACTCGGTCGAGTCGAAATCCTCTTCCTTGGTGCCGAGCAGCGAGACGATCGTGCGCAGGCCGGAATCGAGCTGCTCGAAGGTGGGCGGGGCGAGGGCGAGGCGCACCGCGTTCGGTGCATGGCCGTGGGCGATCGCGAAGGTGGAGGACGGCGTCAGCGCGATGCCGCGCCGGGCCGCAGCCGCGACGAAGGTCTGCGAGCGCCAGTGCGACGGCAGCGTCAGCCAGAGATGGTAGGAGCGCGGATCGGCTGCGTGCTGGTAGCCGGCGAGCAGCCTTGCCGCGGTCTGCTGTCGCCGCACGGCGTCGATGCGCTTCAGCCGTGTCAGCTCGGCGACGGTGCCGTCGGCCATCAGCCGCTGGCCGGCCGCCAGCGCGTGGCCCGAGGCGATCCAGCCGCCGGTGCGGACCGCGCTCATCACGCTTTCGCGCAAATGCGGCGGCGCCACGAGGATGCCGAGCGCAAGGCCCGGCGCGACCTTCTTGGACAGGCTGTCGAGCACGATGCAACGGTCCGGGCCGAGCGCAGCCAGCGGCGTGTCGTCGGCGAGGAAGCCGTAGACGGCGTCCTCTATGATGGTGAGGTCGAGCTTTTCGGCGACGCGCATGATGTCGGCGCGCCGCGTCGCATTCATGGTGACGCCGAGCGGGTTCTGGATGATGGGCTGCAGATACAGCGCCGACAGGTGCGCCTCGCGATGCGCTTTCTGGATCGCATCGGGACGTGCTCCGAATTCGTCCATGGGAATCGGGACCAGCGTGATGCCGAGCCGCGCCGCGATGCTCTTGACGTAAGGGTAGGTCAGCGCCTCGACGCCGCAGCGGCCGCCGGTGGGGACGAGCGCCGCGAGCGCGGCTGCGAGCGATTGCTTGCCGTTGGCGGTGAAGACGATCTGCTCGGCCTGCGGCGCGAAATCCTTGCGCGCGAGATAGGCGGCGGCCGCATTGCGCGCGCTCTTGGTGCCGGTGCTGGTCGAGACGCGCAGCGCGGATTCGAGCGCGTCGACGCGCTCCAGCCCCGCAAGGCTCTTGGCGATCATCGCCCATTGCTGCGGCAATAGCGGATAATTGACCTCGAAATCGATCCGCGCATCGCGCGGCTCGCTCAACGCCTCGACCTCGCGCCTGATGTCGCCGGAGATGAAAGTGCCGCGGCCGACCTCGCCGACGACGAGTCCACGCCGGAGCAACTCCGTATAAACCCGGCTCGCCGTCGAGACCGCGATGCCGCGGTCATAGGCAAAATTGCGCTGCGGCGGCAGCCGATCGCCGGGCCTTAACGTGCCGTTAGAGATATCCGAGGCAATGGCATCGGCAAGCTTCACGTACTCGAACTTGGACATTATTGCACCGAGAGCAATGTTTTACTTGCTCCGAGTAGTGTACTGGAGCATTTAAGTTCCATCAAGTTCCACGATTGAGCCGAGGAGAGCGAGAGCAATCCGACGGCAAATGAGGTGCAGGCGCCCACAAGCGTCGGCGCCAACGGCACCTGCTTCGCCGCGCGGGACAACAGGCCGGAGAAGAAACATGACCACGATCTCGCAAACTGCCGGGCGGAGTTTACGCCCATCCTCAACGGGCGGATTTTTTGCAACGCTCGCCCAAGGCGCCTATGCGCTGTTCAACCGCCTCGAGCGCCGCTCCGCGGTCAAGACATTGAACGAGCTCGACGACCGCGCCCTGCGCGACATCGGGATCACGCGCAGCCAGATCGAGGACGCCGTCTACGGGCAGGTCAAGGCCGAGCTGACGCGGTATCTGTAAGCCTCTCGTGTCCCGGACGCGATGCAGCGTTCTTACGCTGCTGCGCAGAGCCGGGACCCAGGAAGCCGCAGCACGTGCTGATACATGGGCCCCGGCTCT
>NZ_JAVAYN010000284.1:0-241 GCF_054863025.1 Bradyrhizobium sp. 23AC | reverse complement strand
GCTGATAATGCCTCCATCGAATCGTTTCATTCCTCACTAAAGTCTGAAACGTTCTATCTTAACAGGATTGATCGAACTACGAACACCATTGTAGAACGCACTGTCAAAGAATACATTTATTATTATAACAACATTCGTATTCAAACGAAACTAAACAACCAATCACCGATAAACTATCGGCAACTGGCTGTTTCGTAAAGGTGTTTTGATCCCTGTCTCAAAAACGGGGGTCAGTCCCTAC
>NZ_JAVAYN010000283.1:0-241 GCF_054863025.1 Bradyrhizobium sp. 23AC | reverse complement strand
AACGCGATCAGACGTGACGCCAACAACACCCGCCCGTGACGGAAGCGCGCGACTCCAATATCGCACATCGCTGTGAAAAACGGCTCGATGCCAGCAGGCAGCCCTTCATTGTCATTGGGCTTGCGTTCGAACCAAAGATTTAGCAGTGCCTCCGCGACGTGGCCAATCGGATGATTGATGGCTTCCGTCACAGGTTCGTTGACCTGCTTTCCGTCCTCACTGATCCCAGTATCCGGGTCTT
>NZ_JAVAYN010000282.1:0-241 GCF_054863025.1 Bradyrhizobium sp. 23AC | reverse complement strand
GCGTACCCGCATTATAATCAACGTCTGGCGGTGACGTAAAGAACGCGTCTAATAGCATCGACCTCTTGAGGCGATTGCGAATCCCGACACTAACTTAGCAATTTGAGAAACATGTATTTCGAAGCTGAACCTTCGCAGATTACACGCCTAGAAAGTACTGCCTTAGTGCAGTTGATGAAGCTTCTTTTGCTGGCAGAGTCGCAAACCAACGACATCACGTTGCGTGCTACGACTGTTGCCC
>NZ_JAVAYN010000281.1:0-241 GCF_054863025.1 Bradyrhizobium sp. 23AC | reverse complement strand
CAAGCGGCATCCCCACCGCCCATCATAGCGCAAGCGTTGTTTCGCCAGAGGCCGCCTTCGTCCCGCGCGATATATCAGGAAGTCTCGATGAGTTTGCATGCTCAAGTAAACCCCCTCGGAATTTAGTCGTCGAAAGTCCACCCGGACGAGATTCGGTTTCTGTTCTCGCATGCGATGTCACACATGTATCGGGCAGAGGTGCCGCAATATGGTGCTCGTCGAACTCGTCGCCGACGTGAAC
>NZ_JAVAYN010000280.1:0-241 GCF_054863025.1 Bradyrhizobium sp. 23AC | reverse complement strand
AGCGCCATACGTCCTTGGCGGCATCAACGAGCCGACCCGCGGGAATTGATAGGTGGCCGCCGCAATGATGTTGTTCGCGATCACGAACTCATCACCGATATTCTTGACCCATACGCCGAGTGACCAGCGATCCTTGGCGGCGTGATAGGTCAGACCGGCATTGGCCATCGCATATGCGCCCTGTTCGGCGTCGCGATTGTTGAACTCGGTGAAGTAGACCTTGGACTGCCACTTCGCGTCG
>NZ_JAVAYN010000279.1:0-242 GCF_054863025.1 Bradyrhizobium sp. 23AC | reverse complement strand
ATCCTCGCCCTCTCGGCTGCCCGCCATTGGGTCCAGGTCTGCGCGCTGTTCGAGCTGTCCTCCAACTCGACCGGCGAGACCTTCCTCAACGGCAAGATCGAGGATCCGAGCCTCGACAAGCCGCTCTACATCTCGGCGTTCCGCCAGGAGGATGGCTCGTATAACATCGTGTGGTCGCGTCCGACCCGCCGCCGCGATGCCCCCACCGACGCTGCCGCAGCCGACGATGGCCTGCCGCCGCT
>NZ_JAVAYN010000278.1:0-242 GCF_054863025.1 Bradyrhizobium sp. 23AC | reverse complement strand
ATCGACCAGACCCTGGAGCGCCCGCTGCGTCCGGGCGAGGTCTCGCTCGACGAGCTCGAGCGCGCCTTCCGCGAGACCGCGATCGAGGCGCCGACGCCCGCGCCCGTTGCCAAAGCCGAGCCCGCGCCGGCCGCTGAAGCGCCCGCGCCTGTTGCCAAGGAAACTGCCAAGGAAGCAAAGCCCGCCAAGGAGAAGGCCGCGCCGAAGAAGTCGATGGCCGACGAGGGCGCCAGCGAAGGCGA
>NZ_JAVAYN010000277.1:0-242 GCF_054863025.1 Bradyrhizobium sp. 23AC | reverse complement strand
ATCGACCAGACCCTGGAGCGCCCGCTGCGTCCGGGCGAGGTCTCGCTCGACGAGCTCGAGCGCGCCTTCCGCGAGACTGCGATCGAGGCGCCGACGCCCGCGCCCGTTGCCAAAGCCGAGCCCGCGCCGGCCGCTGAAGCGCCCGCGCCTGTTGTTAAGGAAGTGGCCAAGGAAGCAAAGCCCGCCAAGGAGAAGGCCGCGCCGAAGAAGTCGATGGCCGACGAGGGCGCCAGCGAAGGCGA
>NZ_JAVAYN010000276.1:0-242 GCF_054863025.1 Bradyrhizobium sp. 23AC | reverse complement strand
CCGACGCCGGGGATGTAGGTGCCGGCGAGGTTCTCGAAGACACCGACCAGGAAGCCGCCGACCACGGCGCCGAACGGGCTGGTCAGTCCGCCGAGCACGGCCGCGGCAAAGCCGTAGATCAGCACGCCGCCCATCATGTTCGGCTCGAGGAACACGACCGGTGCGATCAGCATGCCGGCGATCGAGCCGATCGCGGTCGCCATGCCCCAGCCGAGCGCGATCATCCAGGAGGTGTTGATGCC
>NZ_JAVAYN010000028.1:0-78809 GCF_054863025.1 Bradyrhizobium sp. 23AC | reverse complement strand
GCAGCGGCATCGCGCTCGGCTTTTGCCACGGCTTGAACCTTGAACTCCTCGACCGCACCGGCCATCTCGCCGATCTCGTCCTTACGGCCGAGACCCGGCAGCACCACGTCAAAATTACCCGAGGCGAGCTCACGCATCGCCTTGCACATCGCGATCATCGGACGCGAGATGCCGGTGCCGAGCAGGAAGGCGAGGAACGCACCAAGCAGCGTACCGCCGATGGCGAGCATCAGAACCAGTTGCTCGGTCTGCCCGATGGTCGCTTCCGACTCCGTGTCCAGCCGCTGCTGTTCGGCGACGAGGTCCGCCTTCATGGCGGTCGCGCCTTGCAGGATCGCACCGGCCGAGCCGCTCATCTCGGTGACGAGCCCGTCGACCAACTTGGCGTTGGCGATCAGCTTCTCCAGCGCCTCGCGATAGGCGCCGAGGATGGTCTTGGCCTCCTTCAGGCCGGCGACGACCTTATCGTCCATGGAATAGACCGCGCCGAGCGAGTTCTCGACGAATTTCAGCCGCGCCAACGCGCTGGTCGCGATTGCCTGATCGGACGTCAGCACGAAATTGGTGGCTGCAGCACTCGCGGTTTGGAACTGAGCGTTGACCTGCTTGGTGCCGAACTCGATCGCCTGCGCCTCGGAATCGGACGCGTTGTTGCCGACGTCGTCGAGCTTGTACTTCAGGAGATTGGCCTGGCGCTGCAACTGGTTCTGCACCAGCAACGTGCTGTCACGCTTGGCCTGCAGAACCTTGCCGAAGGTTGCGGAGAAATTCGCGAACTCCTTGGCGAGCTTGTCGAGACTGTCCTTCCGCGCTGCGGTCTTGGCGTTCTTGACGGCCTGGTCGATGGCATTCTTCAGGCTGGCCTCGGCCTCGAGCGCCGCCTTGGCGTCATCTTCCTTGCTGGTCACGACGAAATATTTGACGGCCGAACGGTAGCCGAGCAGCTCGCGGTCGATGTTGCGGGCGAGGTCCGCCTCCGACACGCTGCTGCGATAGGACCCGACCCCGGCCGAGACTCGCTCGAAGCCGAAATAGGAGAAGGCCATGCTGCCGGCGGAGATCACCAGCACGACCGCGAAACCCAGGATGATCTTGGCGCGGAACCTCAGGGTGGGAAATATTGTGCGCTTTGACGGCGACGCGATACGCCCGGACATTCCCACCCCCATTATTTATTCCAAACAGCCGCGATCCGAAGGCGCCCCGCCTCCCCGACCGCATGCGCAAAACTAAGGCAGAATCGTCAAGGGGCGGTAAATTCCTCCGGCCCGCAATCCCGGGCTGCGCGAGCCAGACCGGCAACTTCCAGTCCGGACCGGACACCGCGCGACTTGTTGCGGCTAGAATGAAAAAGCCCTACTGTTTTCGGCACTTGGCGGCAGATCTTGGCGACAGACCAAGCCGGTCCTTGAGGAGAGAAACGAAGTGGGGCAGGCCGATCTTCGGTTTGGCGGTTCGTCCGGCGTTGCGGTCGCGAAATCGAAAGCTCCGACCGTCGACGAGGCCGTTGCCGAGCTGGTCGCCCAGCTTCCGTCGGACGAGCTGGCCCTGGTCCTGGTCTTCCTCTCCCCCCGATACGATCCTCATCGGTTCATCGCCGAGATCACGACACACTTTGCAGACACGCCGGTCTGCGGTTGCACGACGGCAGGGGAGCTGGCGCCGGACGGCTGGGACGAGAACAGCGTTGTCGCGATGACGTTCAGCCAGGCCGACTTCAACGCCGTGGTCCGGCCGATCCTGAATCTCGCCAATTTCCACGTCGAGGACGGCCGCCGGATCGGCAGCGAGCTTCGCCACGAGCTGTTGCGGACGACCTCGGAGGTCGGCGGCCGCAACCCGTTCGGCCTGGTGCTCATCGACGGCATGTGCCGTCGCGAAGAAGCTGTGATGTCCGCCCTCTATGCCTCGCTCGACAATATCCCGATCGTCGGCGGGTCGGCCGGCGACGGCCTGCGCTTCGAAAGGACCTGGGTGTTCTTCGACGGCAAGGCCCACACCGACGCGGCTCTCCTCATTCTCCTCAACACGTCGCTGCCGTTCCGCGTGTTCAAATGCGACAATTTCGAGCCGACCGCACAGAAGTTGGTGGTCACCGAGGCCGATATCGAGCAGCGCGTCGTCAAGGAATTGAACGCGGAGCCTGCCGCCGCGGAATATTCCCGTGCAGTCGGAATCATCGACGCCAAGCTCGACCCGTTCTCCTTCGCATCTCATCCGGTGCTGGTCCGGGTCGGCGGCTCCTATTATGCGCGGTCGATCCAGCGCGTCGATCCCGACGGCTCGCTGCGCTTCTTCTGCGCGATCGATGAGGGCATGGTGCTGACGACGGCAACCTCGTGCAGCCTGGTCGGAGCCACCCGCGACGCCTTCGCGGAAACCCGTGACCAGATTGGTGACGTCTCTCTTTATATTGGCTTCGAATGCCTGCTACGCCGGCTGGATGCCGAGCAGCATCAGCTTTCCCGCGAAATGTCCGAGCTGTACCGGCAGAACCGCGTCGTCGGATTCCATACCTACGGCGAACAGTTCGGCTCGATGCACGTGAACCAGACCTTCACCGGCGTCGCCATCGGCAGGCGGCCGACGTAACGGAGCCGACGTGGCAGAGACCTGGCAGGATGCCGAAACGATCGAGCAGCTTCGGCGGGAGTCCGTCAAGCTGAAGAAGATCAATGCGGCGCTGATGTCCCGCGTCGAGCGGTCGATGGATCAGCAGCTCAATGCGTTCTCGCTGTTCGAAACCGCAATTGCGCTCGACCATCAGATTCGCGACCGGACGCATCAGTTGCGGGATGCTCTGCGTTCGGTCGAACGGGCCAATGAAGGCCTGTACCGCGCCAAGCAGCAGGCGGAAGCTGCAAGCTCGCTGAAATCGTCCGTGCTGATCTCGGTCACCCACGATCTCCTCCAGCCGCTGAACGCGGCGCGCCTGACCCTGTCGGCGCTCACCGAGATGATGGAGTCGCAGGAAGCGGGCCTGCTCATCGACCAGGTCGACCGGTCCCTGGTCACGCTGGAAGACCTGCTGCGCTCGCTTCTGGAGATCGCGAAGCTCGATGCGGGCGCGCTCCGGCCCGACGTGCGGCCGACTGCGCTTGGGCCGCTGCTCGACCAGCTCCGCGACGAGTTCGAGCCTATCGCCTGGAGGCAGGGACTGTCCCTGCGCGTCCGCACCTCGCCGCTCGCGGTCCTGTCCGACCCGATGATGCTCCGGAGAATCCTGCAAAACCTGCTTGCGAACGCGATCCGCTATACTCGCAGCGGCGGCGTCATCATGGGATGCAGACGTCGTGGCGATCGCATCGCGATCCAGATCTCCGATACCGGACCCGGAATTGCGCAGGCGCAGCAGGAGGCGATCTTCCGGGAGTTCCAGCGCGGCGACGCGAGCGCGACCGACCAGGCCGGCTTCGGTCTCGGTCTTTCGATCGTGCGCCGCTTCGCGACGGCGCTCGGGCACGAGGTGCGGCTGTCCTCGCATCTCGGCCGGGGATCGACCTTCGTACTCGACCTGGAGCAGGCCGATCGCGCTGATGTCAGCGACGATCTCCAGGAAATGAAGCCCGCCGATCTGCACTATGGCGCTCTGGGAGGGGCCAAGATCCTGCTGATCGAGAACGACGCCTCGGGCGCGGAGGCGCTGGCCGCCTTGCTGGAGGGATGGGGCTGCGATGTCGCGACCACGAGATCCGCCGCGGACGCCGCCCAGCGTTTGAGTGAGCTAGGCGGCTCGCCGGACGCCATCATCGCCGATCTCCATCTCGATCACGGCGAAAGCGGATTGTCGGCCGTCGAGGGAATCCGGCGCCAGTTGAACTCGGACGTGCCGGCGATGATCATCACCGCGGATTATTCCGAAAAGGCTGCGGCGGAAGCCAGCCGCTATGGGCTGGAAGTGCTGAAGAAGCCGATCAGGCCGGCGGAAATGCGCGCACTGCTGTCGTTCCTGCTGAGCTAGTTCATCACCCCGCGCCGCATCGACGACGAAAGAGGGCTGCATCATGCTTGCGGATCGGTCCGGGCGCGGTCGCGCTTCGCGACAGCTCCGGAGCCCGCCAGCGTCGCGAAATCGATCTTCGACATTTCGACGATCGCCTTGGTGCGGCTCAGCACGTTCAGCTTGCGCAGGATATCCGAGACGTGAACCTTCACGGTGGTCTCGGAGATCTTCAGCTCGAAGGCGATCTGCTTGTTCTGCAGGCCGCGCTTGAGCATTTCAAGAACGCGCAATTGCTGCGGTGTCAGATCGTGAAGGCGCTTCAGGAGCTCCTGGGCCGCGATCGGCGAACGCTGCGGGCGGGCCAGCGCGCGAAAGGCGGCCGGCAGACATACCGCGCCGCGGACGACTTCGCTGATCGAATGCGCCAGCTCCTGCTTGGACGAGGATTTCAGGATGTAGCCGGATACGCCGAGCGACAATGCGCCCGAAATGATCTGCGCGTCCTGGTGCCCCGACACGATGACGACGGGAATGCGCGGAAACGCCTTGCGGATGCGGATGATACCGGACAGTCCGGTCGTCCCGGGTATCGACAGGTCGAGAAGAATGAGGTCGACATCGGGTCTCGACGCCAATAACTCGAGTGCACCGTCGATCGAGGTGGCCTGAAGCATATCGGCATCCGGCGTCGCCATTTGCAGCGCCCCCTCGAGCGCCTCGCGAAACAGCGGATGATCCTCGACAATCAGAAACCGCATCAGATTTGGGCCGTTCCCAACTCGTCACCGAAGTCAGCGATCAGAGCGGCGAGCATGCCGTTGCCGGAGCAATCCTGCTTGATCCAGATCAAGTCGGGCCAGCAGCTCATTGCGGCCTCCCCCGATCGATCCTCGCATGGGGCCGCTGCCGCGGATCCGGCAAGTCGACCTTGCCGATCTCGACGATCGCCTTGTTGCGGCTGAACAGTCCGAGCTTGCGCAGGATCTCGGTGATGTGCGCCTTCACGGTCGATTCGGCGAGTTGAAGCTCCTGCGCGATCTGCCGGTTCGGATAGCCGCGACGAAGCAGATCGAGCACGCGAAGCTGCTGCGGCGTCAGCTCGCGAAGCTTGACCCTGAGTGCCTTGCTGCTGTCGGCCCGCTTCCGCTGCGGCTGCGCCACGAAATCCTTCGGCACCGACACCGATCCGCCGAGGACGCCTTCGATCGATTGCGCGAGCTCCCGCTTGGACGTGGATTTTGGCAGATAGCCGGCAGCACCCAGCGCCAGCGCCTCGCGGACCACATGCTGATCCTCCTCGCTCGAGACGATGGCAACCGGCAGGCGCGGATAGGCCTCGCGCAGCCTGAGAAAGCCGGAGAAACCGGTTGCATCGGGAAGCGAGAGATCGAGCAATGCAAGGTCGATCCCCCGCTCGACCGAAAGAACCCGCAAGGCGTCCTCGATCGACATCGCCTCCAGAATGCGGGCCTCCGGCAGCGCCAACCGCACGGCATTGCCGAGCGCCTCGCGAAACAGCGGATGATCATCGATGATCAGGAAGCTGGTCATGGCACCTTCCCCGGGGTCCATCGCGCGGGCGCATCCATCGGACGTTGGTGCCGATGGATGCGAAACGGACCCTAGAACATCTCCGCGATGCCCTCCGGTCAAGACCATTCAGTCGTTCGATTCGGTCTGAACCGTCAGCAGAAAGGCGTAGATGCTGTCGAACTGGCCATCGGTGAAGACCTCTTTCCAGGACGGCATGCCCTTGGCTGGACGCCCCTCATGCACCGTGGTCAAGAATTTCTCTCGCATCTCGTCGCCGTAGCGGTGACGCAGCAGCCTCAGATCGATCTTCCGCTCGCTCTGGATCGCGTCGGGACCATGGCAATGCGCACAGGTGCCGTTGAAGATCTCCTTGCCCTGACCGACAGCTTCGGCATTTGACGCCAGCGCGTCGCCCTTGGTCTCGGTCGCGACGACGTTGGCCACTTGCGCCACGCCGGTCCCGGCTCCGGTCGTGGTTCCCGCCGGCGTCTGCACGGCGCTGAGGCGGAGAGGCTGACCGGTCGGCAGGCCATACTTCATCTTGAGGTCGGCGATGGTCCGCTCGAGGTCCGGCAAAACCGCATCGATCTGGTCGCGCAGCTCTGTCGAGGCCTTCGCGAAGCCGATCGCCGCGTCCCACGACAAACCTTCGCCTTCGGTGAGCTGAACGCGATAGCGATCCTGGTAGACGGTCTTGTTCAGCCAGCCGGCCACGGGCCCCCAGATAAAGGCGACGTCGGCCTTGCCCCGATCGAGCGCCTGCATGCCTTCCTCGGGCGACAGCACCGTCACCTTCTGGATATCGTCACGCGTCGCCAGGAGGTTTTGCGGTGTGCTGGCGAACTGCACGGCGACCCGCTTGCCCCGGAGATCGTCGACCCCTGAGATCGTCCGGTCCTTTGCGGTCACGAGGGCGTAACCTTCACGCGCAACCGTGCTCGAGAAGATGACGGCTGGCCCCATGAAATCCTCGGAGCGCGGCAGGCCGATCATGGCGTCGCACTGCTTGCCGAGCAGAGTGACGCGGACGGTGCGCTTGCCGAAATACGACTTGTACCAATCGTAGGCGATCGGCCGGCCGAGTGCCCGCGCCAACGCCTGCCCGATCTCGACATAGAAGCCGGGTTGCGAGGGGCTGTTGCTCGAGAACGGAAGATTGGTCGGATCGGCACAGAGCCGGAACGGCTGCACTTCGTCCGCTCGGCCTATGGCGGCCGGCACGATGAGCGCGGAGCCGGCAATGCATGCAAGTAAAGCTGCGATGGCGCGACGTCTGCTGTGGCCAAGGCCAGAACGAATTGGGCGCATCTTCACCTCCCGTGGTTGGGCATCGTTGGCGTGACGTTGCGACAAGGCCTGGCCTCGGCCGCAACGACGCGATCACACTTTGGGAAAAGAGCGCGTGTATCCCGTCACTTGGGGATACACGCGCCAGTGGTCACTGGACGGAGAACACGAAGAGCGAGCCGCCCTCGGGAGCTGCAGCCGTCATCTTCTTGCCAACCTCGCCCAGGAACGCGGGCAGCGCTGCCGTACGGCCGACGACGATAGCGACGTATTGCTTGCCGTCGACCATGTAGGTCACAGGACCCGCACCGATGCCGGAGCCGAGATTCTTGCTCCAGAGCATTTTGCCGGATTTCGCATCGATGGCGCGGAAGTCGCCATGGATGTTGCCGGCGAACACCAGGCCCCCACCAGTGGTCAGCGTACCGCCATTGAAAGGCAGGTCTTCCTTGATGGACCAGACTTTCTTCTGGTTGACGGGATCCCAGGCCACGAGTTCGCCGAGGAAGCCGCCGGGGCCTTCCTTGGTCGGGAATTCGGCGCCGAGATAGAACACGCCGCGCTTGTAGGCGACGTCACTGACCGACCAATCCATGCAGACATTATTGGAGGGAATGTAGACGAGGCCGGTCTGCGGATTGAACGACATCGGCTGCCAGTTCTTGCCGCCGATCAGATTGGGGCAGATGTCCTTGGCGGGATGGCCCGGGCCCGGACGCTTGTCGGGATCCTCGACCGCCCGCATGGTGGCAAGATCGAATTTCTGCGCCCAGTTCGAGAAGACATACTTCTCCGCCGAAAGAACCTTGCCGGTCTCGCGGTTGGCGACGAAGAAGAACCCGTTGCGATCGGCCTTCATCAGCGCCGGAACGTTGCTGCCGCCGATGTTGAGGTCGGCGAGCACGGCCTCGTTCACGCCGTCATAGTCCCAGGCGTCGGCGGGTGTGGTCTGGATATGCCACTTGATCTTGCCGGTGTTGGGGTCGAGCGCGAGCGTCGAGGCCGTGTAGAGGTTGGTCAGCTTGCCGAAATCGCCGTTGCCGGTCGAGCGCACGGCAGTGTTCCACGGCCCGGGATTGCTGGTGCCCCAATACACGGTATCGGTCTTGGGATCATAAGAGCCGACCAGCCAGGCCGCGCCGCCGCCATGCTGCGCGGAATCGCCCTTCCAGGTATCGCCGCCGGGCTCCTCCGGCGTGGGAACGGTAAAGGTCTGCCAAGCGAGCTTGCCGGTGTTGATGTCGAAGGCCTGAAGCGCGCCGCGCACGCCGTACTCACCACCGCCGAAGCCGGTGATGACCTTGTCGCGCACGACCAGTGGCGGTGAGGTGATGACCGAGCCCTGCTTGTAATCGACCACCTTCGCCGTCCACAACGCCTTGCCCGTCGCAGCGTCGAGCGCGGTCAGCTTGCCGTCGAGCCGGCCGACGAAGATCTTGCCGTCGGCGTAGGAGACGCCGCGATTGTTCACGTCGCAGCAGGCGTATTGCAGCACGTCGTCCGGAATCTCCGGCTCGTAGGTCCACTTGCGCGCGCCGGTCGCAGCGTCGAGCGCATAGACGTATTTCGGCCCCCATGAGGTCGAGACGTACAACGTGTTGCCGATGACGATCGGCGAGGATTCGTTCGAGCGCAGCGATGCAAGCGAGAACGAATAGGCAAGCGACAGCTTGCCGGCGTTCTCCGCGTTGATCTGGTTGAGCGGGCTGAATCGCGTGTTGGCGTAGTCGTGGCCCGCGACCGCCCATTGATTGGAATCGGATTGCGCTTTGAGCAGTGAATCGTTGGCGCGAACGCCAACCGTGCCGGTGCCCAGCATCGCGATCATCGAAATGCCGGCCAAGAAGCCCCTCGTTCCAAAGGTCATTTATTCCCTCCGTGATGTTGCTTTGCGCGCCACGTTGGGCGCCGATGCGCTTTGCGCATTTCGATACGCAGTTCACCTGCGAACCATCACGGAAATTACAGCATCGCCTTTTCGCGCTTAGTATAGGCGGAAGGTAGTAGTGCAAATCACTGTCAGGCTTGGCCACTCATCTCGTTGTCGGCACTCGCTTCTTGTCGCTCGTTGGCCGCTCGAAACCGCCGATCGGATTGCGGCAACATCGTGTAGCCATCCGCGCGTTCCGTCGAAAGTCGGCATCAGTCACGACCGCAAATCACGACGGCGGTTCAACCGCGGCGGATGACCGCTGGGCGTTACGATATCCGTCAATGTCGCCGTGTGGTTGTCGCTCGCTGTGACCGGCAGGCCTTCAGCACGACGGTGGCACTCGGTTCGCGAAGCCATCTCGAGAATTCGGTTGGCTCTTCGCATCCACTGATCGCCAGGGAGGAGAGGCGGACTTGGGCAGTCCGCCTCTCGGCAGGCCCCGCCGAGTCGGCCCGGCCCCTGATGAATCGATGAACGCTTCAATAATATCAATGGCTTATCGCGCAAAATCCTACTACCAAGATCGCGATTACAAAGTTGCCCGGCCGTGTTCCTATTTGCGGAACGACGACAGGAGTCCCAAGGGAGAGACAATCGGCGGCGCTGGACCGACATCCGCGGGCGAGCAGCCTTCGCGCGATGGCAGAGGAGGACGCCGCGGAAGACGAGAGACCATCTCCCCGCAGGTTTCGGACAGGTCGCGCCATGCACTGGCTGCGGCACGGATCGCTGCTGTCTGATCGCGGCGCCTCGACGACCGTTTCGTGACGCCCGGCGACCCAAAATCCCAGTTGCAAAGTTTCATCGCGCTGTTTCTAATTGGAATAACTACAAACATTCTGGGAGGACGACACCGTGTCTACAGTCAAACTGACAGTGAACGGCAAGGCCGTTGCTGTCGACGTCGAGGACCGCACGCTGCTGGTCCAACTGCTGCGCGATCACCTCAATCTCACGGGGACCCATGTCGGCTGCGACACCAGCCAGTGCGGCGCCTGTGTCGTGCACATGGACGGCCGCGCGGTGAAATCCTGCACCATGCTGGCGGGCCAGGCCGACGGCGCCAGCATCACCACCATCGAAGGCATCGCCAAGGGCGACGAGCTGCACCCGATGCAGGCCGCCTTCCGCGACAATCACGGCCTGCAATGCGGCTATTGCACGCCGGGCATGATCATGTCGGCGATCGACATCGTGCACCGCCATGGTGGCCAGCTCGACGAAGCCACCGTCCGCACCGAGCTGGAAGGCAATATCTGCCGCTGCACTGGTTACCACAACATCGTCAAAGCCGTGCTGGATGCAGCCGGGCGCATGAAGGTCTCGCAGGCGGCCGAGTAAAGCGGCGCGCCTCGAAAAGAGCCACGGCTGCAGCTTTCGAGGGAAAGCGCGGTCAAAGAAATTTCCGGTCGGGAGGACCAGACATGGGTGTTGAAGGCATCGGCGCGCGAGTCGTGCGCAAGGAAGACAAGCGTTTCATTACCGGCAAGGGCCGGTACGTGGACGACATCAAATTGCTGGGCATGACCCATGCCCATTTCATCCGCAGCCCGCACGCACACGCCAAGGTGAAGGGGATCGATTCCTCCGCCGCGCTGAAGATGCCGGGCGTGGTCGCGGTGCTCACGGGCCAGCAGATCGTCGACGACAAGGTCGGCAACCTCATTTGCGGCTGGGCCATCACCTCCAAAGACGGCAGCCCGATGAAGATGGGCGCATGGCCGGCGATGGCACCGGAGACGGTGCGCTTCGTCGGTCAGGCCGTCGCGGTCGTGATCGCGGACAGCAAGAATCTGGCGCGCGATGCTGCGGAAGCCGTCGTCGTCAATTACGAGGAACTTCCCGCGGTCGCCGACGTCCACGCCGCGATCAAATCAGGCGCCCCGCAGCTTCACCCCGAAGCTCCCGGCAACCAGGTTTATGACTGGGTGATCGGCGACGAGGGCGCCACCGATGCAGCCTTCGCCAAGGCCGCCAATGTGGTCAAGCTCGACGTCACCAACAATCGCCTCGCCCCGAATGCGATGGAGCCGCGCGCGGCGATTGCCGATTACGACGCGGCCGAAGAGCATTTCACGCTCTATACGACCTCGCAGAACCCGCATGTCGCCCGCCTCGTGCTCTCGGCGTTCTACAACATCGCCCCCGAGCACAAGCTGCGCGTGATCGCGCCCGACGTCGGCGGCGGCTTCGGCTCCAAGATCTTCATCTATCCCGAAGAGATGGTGGCGCTGTGGGCCTCCAAGAAGATCGGCCGTCCCGTGAAATGGACCGGCGACCGCACCGAGGCCTTCCTCACCGACGCGCATGGCCGTGACCATGTGACCCATGCCGAGATGGCGTTCGACGCCAACAACAAGATCACCGGCCTCAAGGTGAAGACTTACGCCAATTTCGGCGCCTACATGTCGCTGTTCTCGTCGTCGGTGCCGACCTATCTCTACGCGACGCTGCTGTCGGGCCAGTACAACATCCCGGCGATCCATGCCGAGGTGGTCGGGGTCTACACCAACACCACGCCGGTCGACGCCTATCGCGGCGCCGGGCGCCCCGAGGCGAGCTATCTGATCGAGCGGCTGATGGAAACGGCGGCGCGGCAGCTGAAGGTCGATCCGGCCCAGCTGCGCCGGACCAACTTCATCACCCAGTTCCCGCATCAGACGCCTGTCATCATGGCCTATGACACCGGGGACTTTAACGCTTCGCTCGACGCTGCCATGAAGGCGATCGACTATGCCGGCTTCCCCGCCCGCAAGGCCAAGGCGAAAGCCGACGGCAAGCTGCGCGGCATCGGGGTCTCCTGCTACATCGAGGCCTGCGGCATCGCGCCGTCGAAGGCGGTCGGTAGCCTGGGCGCCGGCGTCGGCCTGTGGGAATCGGCCGAGGTGCGCGTCAACCCGGTCGGCACCATCGAGATCCTCACCGGATCGCACAGCCACGGCCAGGGTCACGAGACCACGTTCTGCCAGCTCGTCGCGGAGCGCCTCGGCGTCCCCATCAGCCAAGTCTCGATCGTCCATGGCGACACCGACAAGGTGCAGTTCGGCATGGGCACCTACGGCTCGCGCTCGGCGGCCGTCGGCCTCACCGCTATCCTGAAGGCGATGGAGAAGATGGAATCCAAGGCCAAGAAGATTGCGGCGCATGCGCTGGAAGCTTCCGAGGCCGACATCGTCATCGAGAGCGGCGAGTTCAAGGTGACCGGCACCGACAAAGCGATTGCCCTGCCGATGGTCGCCCTTGCGGCCTATACCGCGCACAATCTGCCTGACGGGATGGAGCCGGGTCTGAAGGAGAGCGCCTTCTACGATCCGACCAACTTCACCTTCCCGGCCGGCACCTATATCTGCGAGCTCGAGGTCGATCCCGGCACCGGCAAGACCTCCTTCGTCGACTTCGTCGCAGCCGACGATTTCGGCCGGCTGATCAACCCGATGATCGTCGAGGGCCAGGTCCATGGCGGCCTTGTTCAAGGCATCGGACAGGCGCTGCTCGAGCACGCGATCTACGATGCCAACGGCCAGCCGGTCACGGCTTCGTTCATGGACTACGCCATGCCGCGCGCCGACGACGTGCCCTCCTTCAACCTCTCCCACACCACGACGCTCTGCCCGGGCAATCCCCTGGGCATCAAGGGTTGCGGTGAGGCCGGCGCGATCGGCGCCTCTGCGGCCGTGATCAACGCGATCACGGATGCGATCGGCAAGAACAATCTGGAAATGCCCGCAACCCCTGACCGGGTGTGGCGCACGATCCACGCGGCTTAAGAGGAGGAACGAAGATGTACCAGACCACCTATCATCGCGCTTCCTCGGTCGACGAGGCCGCAAGCCTGTTCGCTAAGGGCAGCGAGTCAAAGTTCCTTGCCGGCGGCCAGACGCTGCTTCCAGTCATGAAGCAGCGGCTCGCCAGCCCGTCCGACGTCATCGACCTCGGCAAGATCAAGGAGCTGCAGGGCGTCGAATTATCCGGCGACACGCTGACCATCAAGGCCGCCACGATCTATTACGACATCATGACCAATGCCGATGTGAAGAAGGCGATTCCCGCGATCGCCTATCTCACCTCGGTGCTCGGCGATCCCGCCGTGCGTTACCGCGGCACGATCGGCGGCTCGATCGCCAACAACGATCCCGCCGCGGATTTCCCCGCCGCACTGCTCGCGCTCGGCGCCACCGTGAAGACCAACAAGCGGTCGATCTCGGCCGAGGACTTCTTCCAAGGCCTGTTCACCACGGCGCTCGAAGACGGCGAGATCATCACCGCCGTCTCGTTCCCGGTTCCGGCGAAAGCAGGCTACGAGAAGATGCGGCATCCGGCCTCGCGCTTTGCGCTGACCGGCGTATTCGTCGCGCAGACCAAGTCGGGCGACGTTCGCGTCGCCGCGACTGGTGCCTCGCAATCCGGTGTGATGCGGGTTCCTGCGATTGAAACCGCGCTGAAGGCGAACTGGTCGCCGTCGGCGATCGACAGCGTCAGCATTTCGGCGAACGGATTGCTGGCCGACATCCACGGCACTGCCGAGTACCGCGCCAACCTCGTCAAGGTGATGGCGCAGCGCGCGGTGGCCGCGGCGCGCTGATAGCGCCTCGACACAAATTTTCCGCGGCGCGCACTTCGGTGCGCGCCGTTTTATTTTGGCGGTGCGGCATCAAAAGCGCTTGCCTCGCTGGCATGAAGGCGAGAAAAGTTAATCAGCCGATTAACTCGCTCCAAAGAAGAATGTCAGCGGCGATTGCCGAACCATCGGCATCCGCCCGCGACCCGAGGAAACAACAACGTGCTCGATAAATCAGCGCCCACCTCGACCGTCCGCGCCTCCGGCCCGCTTTCGGGCTTCCGCATCGTCGAATTCGCCGGCATCGGCCCTGGCCCGTTCGCCTGCATGATGCTGGCGGACATGGGCGCCGACGTCGTCACGCTCGACCGGGTCGGCGCGAAGAAGAGCATGAAGTCGGTGGCGGGGCGCGGCCGCAAGGTGATCGAGCTCGACCTGAAGGACAAGGCGGCGATCGCAGAGGTGCTCGACCTGCTTGCCAGCGCCGATGCGCTGGTCGAAGGCTTCCGTCCCGGCGTGATGGAGCGGCTCGGGCTCGGGCCGGACGTCGTGCTCGCACGCAATCCCAAGCTGGTCTTCGGCCGCATGACCGGCTGGGGCCAGGAAGGCCCGCTCGCCAATGCCGCGGGCCACGACATCAATTACATCTCCATCACCGGTGCGCTTGCCGCCATCGGCACGAAGGAAGCGCCGGTGCCGCCGCTCAATCTGGTCGGCGATTTCGGCGGCGGCGCGCTCTATCTCGTCGTCGGCGTGCTTGCAGCCCTGCTGGAAGCGCAGCGATCCGGCAAGGGCCAGGTCGTCGATGCCGCGATGTGCGACGGGGCGGCCTCGCTGATGTCGTTCTTCTTCGACATGACGACGCTGGGACGCTGGACCGAGGGGCGCAACCAGAACTTCCTCGACGGCGGCGCGCATTTCTACGGCGTCTATGAATGCGCCTGCGGGCACTTCGTCTCGATCGGCTCGATCGAGCCGCAGTTCTACGCGCTGCTGCGCGAGCATGCGGGCCTGACCGACGCCGATTTCGACGCGCAAATGAACCCCAAGGCCTGGCCGGCGCTGAAGGAGAAGCTGAAGGCGGTGTTCAAGAGCAAGACGCGCGAGGACTGGTGCAAGATCATGGAAGGCACCGACATCTGCTTCGCGCCGGTGCTGACCATGTCGGAAGCAACAAAGCATCCGCACATGGTCGCCCGCAACGTGTTCGTCGAGCGCCACGGCGTGAAGCAGCCCGCGCCTGCGCCGCGGTTTTCGCGGACACCGTCGGCGGTGCGTGAACCGGAGGCGGCGGAGATCGGGGCGGTGATGCAGGCGTGGAAGAGGTAAGTCTCGCGCCGGCACAAGATCGCGTAGGGTGGGCAAAGGCGCGCAGCGCCGTGCCCACGTCTTCGCATCAATTGTGCAGGACGTGGGCACGCTTCGCTTTGCTCACCCTACGGCAGTGTGCGTGAGGCTAGAACCTACGCCGCATCCACCTTCAACACCCCGCGCCGGATCTGATCCTCCTCGATCGATTCGAACAGGGCCTTGAAATTGCCCTCGCCGAATCCGTCGTCGCCCTTGCGCTGGATGAACTCGAAGAAGATCGGGCCGATTGCGTTGGCCGAGAAGATCTGGAGCAGCACCTTGGTCTGGCCGCCCTCCACCACGCCTTCGCCGTCGATCAGGATGCCGTTCTTCCGGAGACGCGCGAGGTCCTCGCCATGCTCCGGCAGGCGCGCGTCGATCCGCTCGAAATAGGTCTCGGGCGGCGACGGCATGAAGGGCAGGCCGGCGTCGCGCAGGTCTTCGATGGTGCGGTAGATGTCGCGGCAGCCGCAGGCGATGTGCTGGATGCCCTCGCCGCGATAGGTCTTCAGATATTCCTCGATCTGGCCGGAATCGCCGGCGTCCTCGTTGATCGGAATCCGGATCTTGCCGTCCGGGCTGGTCAACGCCCGCGAGAACAGGCCGGAGGCGCGGCCCTCGATGTCGAAGAAGCGGATCTGGCGGAAGTTGAACAGCTTCTCGTAGAAGCCGGCCCAGACATCCATGCGGCCGCGATGGACGTTGTGGGTGAGATGGTCGAGATAGAACAGGCCGGCGCCGGCAGGCCGCGGATCGCGGGCGCCGAGCCATTCGAACTCGGCGTCATAGGCCGAGCCCTTGGCACCATAACGGTCGACCAGATACAGCAGGCTGCCGCCGATGCCCTTGATCGCGGGCACGTCGAGCGTCTTCCGCGTCGATGACACATCGGCAGGCTCCGCACCGAGCGCGATCGCGCGGTCATAGGCCGCTTTCGCATCGACGACGCGGAATGCCATCGAGGGGGCGCAGGGCCCGTGCGCGACGACGAAGTCGTAACCGTGGGTGCCGGGCTCCTCGTTGACGAGATAGTTGATGTCGCCCTGGCGGTAGACCGTGATCTTCTTGGTCTTGTGGCGCGCGACGGGCGCATAGCCCATCAGCTTGAACAGCGAATGCAGCTCTTGCGGATTGGGATGCGCATATTCGACGAATTCGAACCCGTCGGTGCCCATCGGATTGTCGGCGCTAACAGTGGCCGGCGGTGCATCGTGCGGAAACGGCCCCATAGATGGCTCTCCCAAATTGCTGCTGGGAGGAACTATCCTTCATGGGGCCCGCAATGAGCGTGCAAACGGGACGGCGTTTGGCTATCATATGCACGATCCGTGCATGAAATGGACAAACGACGCATGATTTCGGTTGACGCCTTCGACGTCAGGATCCTGGGCGCGCTCCAGGACGATGGCCGCCTCACCAACCAGGAGCTCGCCGACCTCGCGGGACTTTCGGCCTCGCAATGCTCGCGCCGGCGGATGCGGCTGGAGGAAGAGAGGGTGATCGCAGGCTATCACGCCGATCTCTCCAGCGAGGCGCTCGGCTTCGGCGTGGTCGCCTTCATCCAGGTGACGCTTGCGACCCACTCGCCGGATAATTCCAAGCGGTTTCGCGCATTGGTTGGCCGCATCGACGAGATCCAGGAGGCCTATTCGCTCACCGGTGACGCCGACTACGTGCTGAAGGCGGTGCTGCGCGATCTCAAGGGGCTCTCCAACCTTGTCAACGACGTCTTGATGCCGCATCAGAGCGTGGCGCATGTCCGCTCTTCCATCGTGCTCGACAGGCTGAAGGAGAGCTCGCGATTGCCGCTCAAAGAGATCAAGGCCGGCTGAAATCGAGGGAACTACGTCATTCGCGCTTCCCGCGCGATCTGCGATGATCCCAGCCAATCCGGAGATTCAGCCATGGCCCTCCAGCTTCGACCGAACTGCGAATATTGCGACCGCGACCTGCCGCCTGATGCGACGGATGCGCGGATCTGCTCCTACGAATGCACGTTCTGTGCGGATTGCGTCGAGACCAAGCTGTCCAACGTCTGCCCGAACTGCGGCGGCGGTTTCGCGCCGCGCCCGATCAGGCCGACGCAGGAATGGCGGCCGGGTGTCTGCACGAGCAAGCAGACGGCGTCTGACAAGCGGGTGCATTTGAAATACAGCGTCGAGGACGTCGCGGCACATTGCGCGCGGATACGGGACGTGCCGCCGGAGAGGCGGTAGATCTCGTAGGGTGGGCAAAGGCGCGTTAGCGCCGTGCCCACGTCATCGATATGGTGGGCACGCTTCCGCCGTCGCTCATCGAGCTATGGCGGACAAGTCGCTTTGCCCACCCTACGGAACCGGAACGCGCGGCTACTCCGCCGCCAAGATCGTCCCTTCCACCTCGCCGAAGCCGACGCGATAGCCATTCCCCTGGCACCAGCCGCGCATCACAAGCGAATCACCATCCTCGAGGAACGAGCGCTTGGCGCCGCCGGGCAATTCAACCGGCTCGGTGCCGTTCCAGCTGATCTCGAGCAAGCTGCCGCGCTGGTTCTTCTCGGGACCGGAGATCGTGCCGGACCCTAAGAGATCGCCGACATTCATGGCGCAGCCGGAGGAGGCATGGTGCATCAGCTGCTGCACCGACGACCAGTACATGTATTTGAAATTGGTGCGGCTGATGCTGGCGGGCGCGTTGGCGCCGGTGGCGCGCAAGGAGACGTCGAGCTCGACATCGTAATTCTGCGGCTTGCCCTGCCTGAGATAGTCGAGCGGCACCGGCTGCTGCTCCGGTCCGTTCAGGCGGAACGGCTCCAGCGCCTCGCGCGTCACCACCCACGGGCTGATCGAGGTCGCGAACGCCTTGGCGAGGAACGGGCCGAGAGGCACATATTCCCATTGCTGGATGTCGCGCGCGCTCCAGTCGTTGAGCAGCACGAAGCCGAAGATCATCTCTTCGGCCTGTTGCTCGCTCAGCATGCCGCCCATCGGAGAGGGCTGGCCGATCACGACACCCATCTCCAGCTCGAAATCGAGCCGCTTGCAGGGGCCGAAGCTCGGCACGTCCACATTCGGCGGCTTCAGCTGCCCGCGCGGTCGCTTCACCTGGGTGCCCGACACCACGACAGTGGAGGCGCGGCCGTTGTAAGCGATCGGCATATGCAGCCAGTTCGGCTGCAGCGCATTGTCCTTGCCGCGGAACATCACGCCGACATTGGTGGCGTGCTCTTTCGAGGAGTAGAAGTCGGTATAGCCGGAGACGGCGAAGGGCATGTGCAGTCTTGCATCGCGCATCGGCACGAGCGCGCGGCTGCGCAGCTCCTCATTGTCGCGCAGCTCCGGATGATCGGCCCGCAGGAGCTCGCTGATCCGCGCCCGCGTCTTGGTCCAGACTTTTGGCCCGAGCGCCATGAAAGGATTGAGCGAGGGCCCGGAGAACACGCCGAGCGGACCGACATCGAGCCGGGAATCCTGCTCGAGCTCCCAGAGATCGAGCACGTAATTGCCGATGGCGACACCAACCCGCGGCGTCGGATTGGCCGCTGTCGAGAACACGCCATAGGGCAGGTTCTGGATCGGGAAGTCGGAGGCGGGATCGATGTCGATGAAGGAGCGAAGGCTGGGATCGTTGGGATGGGGCATGGGTTTCCCGTTGCACAGCGGTGACGGTGTCACCCTCCCCTGGAGGGGGAGGGTCGGCTCATATTGAGCGCAGCGAAATATGGGACGGGGTGGGGTGATCTCTCAACACGGGCAGCGTTCCTCGCAGAGAGACCGTCACCCCACCCGCTACGCATTCCGCTTCGCTGCATGCGTAACGACCCTCCCCCTCCAGGGGAGGGTAAGAGGGACTACGGCTTGTTCGGGTCGAACCGCTTTTCGAGTCCCTTCCAGCAATCCGCGTAATCGTCCTGCAGCGTGGACGCGTTCGCGGCGTGCGCGGTGACGCGCTGCGGGTAGCGGGTCTCGAACATGAAGGCCATGGTCCCCGTCAGCTTCACCGGCTTCAATTCGCCATTGCTGGCATGCTCGAAAGCATCGCGGTCCGGGCCGTGCGGCAGCATGCAATTGTGCAAGGAGATGCCGCCGGGGACGAAGCCTTGCGGCTTGGCATCGTAGACGCCATAGATCAGGCCCATGAACTCGCTCATGATGTTCATGTGATACCAGGGTGGACGGAAGGTGTTGTCGGCGACCATCCAGCGCTCGGGGAAGATCACGAAGTCGATATTCGCGGTGCCTGCGGTCTCCGACGGCGAGGTGAGAACCGTGAAGATCGAGGGATCGGGATGATCGAAGCCGATCGCACCAACCGGCGAGAAGGTGCGCAGATCGTATTTGTAGGGCGCGTAATTGCCGTGCCAGGCGACCACGTCGATCGGCGAATGCGGCAAAATGGTCTTGAACAACGAGCCGCCCCATTTCACGTAGAGCTCGGTCGGCGTGTCCTTGTCCTCGTAATGCGCGACCGGCGTCAGGAAATCGCGCGCGTTGGCGAGGCAATTGGCGCCGATTGGCCCGCGCTCCGGCAGCGTGAACGCACCGCCATAGTTCTCGCAGAGATAGCCGCGCGCCGGCCCGTTCGGAATCTCGACGCGGAACTTGACGCCGCGCGGGATCACCACGATCTCGCCGGGCTCGGCATCGATGCGGCCGAACTCGGTGACGAGGCGCAAATTGCCCTGCTGGAGCACGAACATCAGCTCGCCGTCGGCATTGTAGAAATGCTGATCCACCATCGACTTGGTGATGAGGTAGACGTGCGCGGCCATGCCGGCCTGCGTATTCACATCGCCCGCCGTCGTCATGGTCTGCACGCCCTGAACGAAGGTCACCTCGTCCTTCGGAAGCGGCGTCGGGTCCCAGCGCATCTGCGCGATCGGCAGATCGTACTCATGGCATGGCGCCGAACGCCACAGGCCGGCCTCGACTTTCTCGAAGCGGCCGGAATGCTTCACGGAGGGACGGATGCGATAGAGCCAGGAGCGCTCATTGGTGCCGCGCGGCGCAGTGAAGGGCGAGCCGGACAATTGCTCGGCGTAGAGCCCGTAGGCGCAGCGCTGCGGCGAGTTGCGCCCGATCGGCAGCGCGCCCGGCAGCGCCTCGGTCTCAAAGCTGTTGCCGAAGCCGGACATGTAGCCCGGCGTTACCTGCGCCGAGCTTCGGATGATCTGATCAGGCGAGGTGTTGATGTTCATCACTATCCTCCTCCTTGCAGGGCTGCCCACATTTCCTGGTCGCGCTTGTCGGTCCAGATCACGGGGTCGTCGATCCCCGACGCCTCGTCAAAGGCGCGCGACACGTTGAACGGCAGGCAGTGCTCGTAGATGGCGAAGCTATGGAATTTCGGATCCATCACCTCGCGGGTCGCCGCCATCGATTCCTTCAGCGTGCGCCCCTTGGCCACCGAGATTTCGGCAGCGCCGTAGAGCGAGGTGACGAAATCGCGCGTCATCGCGATGGCCTCGCGCACCGTGGCCGTGCCGTTGAGCGCATCACCGCGGCCCGGCGCGATCGCCTTGGGATTGAAGTTGCGGATCTCGTTCAGCGTCATCGGCCATTCGCGCAAATGCGCGTCGCCGCAATAGCAGGCCGAATGATATTCGATGAGGTCGCCGGAGAACATCACTTCGGCATCAGGCACCCAGGCGACGATGTCACCGGAGGTGTGGCCGGCCCCGAGCTGCATCAGCCGCACTTCGCGCTTGCCGAGATAGATCGACATCTCGCCTTCGAAAGTCAGTGTCGGCCAGGTCAGGCCGGGGATGCTCTGCGCGTCCTGGAACAGCCGCGGGAAGCGGCCGTATTCGGAATCCCAATCCTGCTTGCCGCGCTCCTCGATCAATCGATAGGTCTCTTGCGAGGCGACGATGCCTTGCGCCTTGTAGGCGGAGGCCCCTAGCACGCGCACGGCATGATAGTGCGACAGCACCACATATTTGATCGGCTTGTCGGTCACAGTGCGGACGCGCTCGATCACCTTGTTCGCCATCGCCGGCGTCGCCTGCGCGTCGAACACCAGGCAGCCGTCGTCGCCAACGATCACGGCGGTGTTCGGATCGCCCTCGGCGGTAAAAGCATAGAGATCGGTGCCGATCTCGGAGAAGGTGATCTTCTTCTCGGAGAGATCGCCGGTGGATGCGAAGTTCTTCGCCATCAATTCGTCCTTTGAGTCTTTTGGGTTATTGTTGTTGCTGCTGTTGTTGCTGCTGGCCGTCGATCATGCGGCGCTTGGCAAGCTCGACCGCCTCACGCAGCACATCGATGTCGCCGATATGGTTGGCCAGGATCAGCACCAGCGCCGCATCGAAATCGGCGCTCTGCTCCTCGGTGAGCCCGCGATGCGCCTCGACGATGGCGCGAAAGGCATCGTCCGGCCGCGCAAAGTTGGAGCTGGTAGACAACGGCATGCGAAACCTCAATTCAACCCCTGAGCCTGCGACAACGCCGCCGCGACCGCGGCGCGCGTCGGATGACGGAAGCGCGCCGCGACATAGCCATCGGGCCTGAGCAGATAGGCAGCGCCCGGCGCGGCGTCGTAGCGCCTTGCGACAAGGCCCGTGGGATCGGCAAGTCCGCCCTCGCCACCGATGCGAACATCCTTGACCCCGTCGGGCACATCAATCGCCGCGCCATTGTTGAACGAGAGCAGGGTGAAGTCCGTTCCACCCTTGCGGAAGGCGTCCGTCAGATAGGCTTGCTCGGCAATTGGCGCGTCGAGCATGGAGCAGCCGGGAGACGGTCCGCCGCCCCACACATCTGCATCCGGCGACGACAACGGGGAGGCGTAGCAGCACGGCACCGACAGCCGCCCGCCATTGACCATGCGCTTGCCGAACTCGGTCTCCTTGGCCAGCGACAGCACCGCCTTGCGCAGCCGCGCTTCCTGATGCGAGTTCGGCGCCATGAAATCGGTCGAGCGGGTGGATTCGCGGATGTTCTCGTCGGCCGCCATGCTGCGCTCGGCGTGATAGCTTTCGAGCAGGCTTGCGGGCGAGGTGCCCCGCAGCACGCGGTCGAGCTTCCAGGACAGGTTTTCGGCGTCCTCGAGTCCGGAATTGGCGCCGCGGGCACCGAACGGCGAAACCTGATGCGCGGAATCACCCGCAAAAATCACGCGCCCATGGATGAAACGAGCCATCCGCCGGCACTGGAATTTGTAGAGCGAGATCCACTCGAACTCGAACTTGTCGTGGCCGAGCATGCGCGCGATCCGCGGCCGCACGTTCTCGGGCTTCTTCTCGACGACGGGATCGGCGTAGCGATTGAGCTGGAGGTCGATGCGCCAGACATCGTCGGGCTGCCGGTGCAGCAGCGCGGAACGTCCGGCATGGAACGGCGGATCGAACCAGAACCAGCGCTCGGTCGGGAATTCGGCGGTCATCTTGACGTCGGCGATCAGGAACTGGTCCTCGAACACTTGTCCCGCAAACTCGGCGCCGACCATCTGCCGCAGCGAAGACCGCGCGCCATCGCAGGCGATCACATATTGCGCGTGCAGACGATAGGCGCCTTCCGGCGTCTCGATCGTCAACGCCACGCCGTCATTGCGCTGCTCCAGCGCCGTCACCTTGTTGCGCCAGCGCAAGTCGATCTCGGGCAGGTCGCTGATACGATCGACCAGATAGGCTTCGGCGTAGTATTGCTGGAGATTGATGAAGGCGGGCCGCTTGTGGCCCTCATCGGGCAGGAGGTTGAACTGGTAGAGCAGGGACTCCCCGTGGAAGATCCGGCCGACGCTCCACACCACGCCCTTGGCGACCATGCGGTCGCCGACGCCGAGCCGGTCCCAATATTCCAGCGACCGCTTCGAGAAGCAGATCGCGCGCGAGCCCTCGCCGATGCGATCGGCGTCATCCAGAAGGACGACGCGCTGGCCGCGTTGGGCGAGGTCGATCGCGAGCGACAGCCCGACCGGGCCGGCGCCGACAACCACGACGGGATGCTCGGCCGGGCTTTGACCGGCGCGGTCTTGATCGGCATGGCGGCGATAGCCGAACTGGGCTTTGGCCTGATGCGTCTTGACCTGAAGAGTCTTGGCCTGCGCCATACTCGAACCTCGGCTCTGGTCAGGAGAGGACTGATCTGCTAGATAGTCTCACGTGCAACTATTTTGGACCGGAGCCGGCCGGCCGTCAACTGGAATTCGGAGCGCGCTCCTTGGCGAGGACATCCAGCGACATCGCAGTGAAGGCACGCGAAGCCGATGAGGCCTCCGTGCGGCCAAAGGCACGGCTCGACCTGTTCAAGTTCGTGCCGTTCCGCCTCAACCGGCTCGCAGCGGAAGTCAGTTCCGCACTCTCGGTCGAATATCAGGAACGGCATGGTCTCGACATTCCGGCCTGGCGCGTGATCGCCACGCTCGGGTTCCGCAACGATGCCTGCAGCGCGCAGTACATCGCGCAATGCACCCGCACGCACAAATCCACCATCAGCCGCGCGGTGACTGCGCTGCTCAACGAGGATCTGATCGAGCGGGTCGAGAACGAAGCCGACCGCCGCGAATTCCGCCTGCAACTGACGAAGAAGGGCCGCGCGCTCTATGAAGAGCTATTCCCGCAGCTGCTGCGGCGGGAAGACGAGATTTTGGCGTGCCTCACCGCACAGGAGCGCAAGCAGCTCTCGACGCTGCTCGGCAAGATCGAGGAGAGTCTCGATCTGATCCAGACCAGCAAAGAGGCCGACGCGAAAGAGGCGTATTAGGACGCGTACTCATAGAGGCGCAGACGTTGGCTTTTGGGAGTCCGGTTGAGAAAGCTTGGTAGGCCCGTGACGGCAGTGGCGTATATAGCGATGCTACTTGTGGCCTTTGCTGCAACTCGCGCATACGCCGTCGACATGGGTTATCTGGCTCCCCCCGGAGTCGCTGCAAACGAGTTTCCCTCACCGCAGCGCCCTGTCGCACGAATCGTCAGCCCGCGCCGCTCCGCCGAGGAGCGCCGCGACGCCCTCGATGAGGCCGGCCAAATCGCACGCGTTCTTGACCTGAAACCAGGTATGACAGTCGGTGATATTGGAGCAGGCAGTGGCTACCACACGGTCAGGCTCTCGCACCTCGTCGGACCCGCCGGCTCTGTCGTTGCCCAGGACGTCACGCGGGATTACCTCGTCGAACTCGCCAGGCGAACAAAACTTCTGAAGTTGACGAACGTGCAATTCGCGCTCGGCGAACCACACGACCCGCGTCTGCCCGCTTCTTCACTGGATGCCGCAATCCTTGTGCATATGTACCACGAGATAGCCCAACCCTATGCCTTCCTCTACAATCTCGCGCCCGCCTTGAAGCAGAGTGCGCGGGTCGGAATTGTCGATCTTGAGCTTCCGACGTCGAAGCACGGCACGCCAATTGCGCTCTTGCGCTGCGAGTTGACCGCCGTCGACTATCGCGAGATCGCCACATATAAGCTCGCAGGGGACGGAGGATACCTGGCGGTATTCTCTCCCCCGGAGCTAGCGGCTCGAAAATCTCCCCGCGATATCGTTGCTTGTGTGGATCCTGCCGGCACTCGTTGAAACCATATCTGCCGCCCGAGGGTTCGCGCTTCGCGCGCCCCGGAATGACGGCTTCGCCGTCACTTCGCAAACGACCGCGACGGCGGCAGATGCAGCGCCCAGGCGTCGACCTTGTCGCTGGCGCGCGGATAGATCTCCGTGACGATCGGATCGTGGCCGGGAATGAAGCGATCAGGATGGCCGGCGAGGCGTTCGATCGTCTCCCAGCCTTGTGCCATGTCGCCGACATTGTAGACGATCGGGAATGGGCTCTTGCGCTGCAGATTGGCGTAGTAATGCGCGGCATCGGACGCCAGCACCACCGGCCCGCGCGCGGTTTCGACCTTGACCACCTGCAGGCCGTCGGAATGGCCGCCGACGCGATGCACGGTGACGCCAGGCGCGACCTCGCCCTCGCCCGAATAGAAAGTGACGCGCTCGCCATAGACGTGGCGCACCATCTGCGTGACGTGCTCGACCGAGAACGGATGTCGCAGCAGTCCGTTGCACATGCAGCGCCCGGTCGCGTAGGCCATCTCGCGCTCCTGGAGGTGGAAGCGTGCATTCTGGAAGCGATCGAGATTGCCGGCATGGTCGTAATGCAGATGCGTCACGATGACGTCGCGAATGCTTGACGCCGCGACGCCAAAGCGCTCCAGCGCATCGACCGGATTGAGCGTCAGCTTGCGTGCCCGCGCGCTCGCCTCCTCGGCATTGAAGCCGGTGTCGACCAGGATGTCGCGGCCGCCGCCGCGGATCAGCCAGACGAAATAGTCGAGGTCCTGCGCCGCGCTGTCATGCGGATCGGGCTGAAGGAAGTTCATGCTGGGGGTGCGCGGCGACATCGTCGCATAGCGCAGGGCGTAAATCTCGTAGGCGTTTCCCATGGTTTTTGCTTTTGCTTTGCTTTTCTGAGTGGATCTTCGGCACGATCCTGCGCACCAAGCCATTCTCCGCTGCAAAGGTCAAACGCCGCGCCGCATCACGGCGGTAGGCCTTTCAATGTGAGACCAATCACATTTTCGTCGCCATGGAGGCCCTAACGTGCCGCCGGTAAGATCGAGCCGGATCACGTCGAGCACAAACATGACAGCCTGTTTATTCCCCCTGCGGCGCACCCAGGCGTTGCGGTCAATCGTCGCGATAACGCCGAATCTCCAAGCAGTTGACGCACCCCGTCCCCGGTTTGATAATGCAGGAAGCGTAAGTTAAGGTCGCCGCGGCGCAAGCTGGTAACGGCGCCTTTTTGGCTGGACCGCGCTGATTATGAAAATTCGCTTCCTTCTTCTTCTGCCCTTGCTCGTCTCGCTCGTCCCGACTGCCCCATCGCTTGCGGCCGGTGACCGCTTTGCGCTGGTCATCGGCAACGCCAAATATCCGGATGCGGATGCCCCGCTGAAGGAACCGATCAACGATGCCCGTGACGTCGCCGACGAGCTCAAGCGCGACGGCTTTTCGGTCGAGATCGGCGAGAATCTGACCGGCGACGGCATGCGCCGCGCCTTCGACAAGCTCTACGGCAAGATCAAGCCGGGATCGGTGGCGCTGGTGTTCTTCAGCGGCTTCGGCATCCAGTCGGCGCGCCAGAGCTACATGCTGCCGATCGATGCGCAGATCTGGACCGAGTCCGACGTGCGCCGCGACGGTTTCAGCCTCGAGACCGTCCTTGGCGAGCTCAACACCCGCGGCGCCGGCGTCAAGATCGCGCTGATCGACGCTAGCAGGCGCAATCCGTTCGAGCGCCGGTTCCGCAGCTTCTCGGCCGGCCTAACCCCGGTCATCGCGCCGAATGGAACGCTGGTGATGTATTCGGCGGCGCTGGCCTCGGTGGTCTCCGACGCCGGCGGCGAGCACAGCCTGTTCGTCCAGGAGCTCCTGAAGGAAATCCGGGTCCCCGACCTGATGGCCGAGGAGACGCTGAACCGGACCAAGATGGGCGTCACCCGCGCTTCGCGCGGCGAGCAGGTGCCTTGGATATCCTCTTCATTGGCCGAAGATTTCTCGTTCAGCCCGGGAGCCGGCGGATCGCGTCCGGCACCGGCGACGCCGCCCGCGCCTCCCGCGCCGCCGCCGGTTGTCGCCAACAACCCGCCGCCGGCACCACCCGCGCCGCCGACACCGCCTCCGCCGCCGAAGCCGGCCGACACCACGGCGGCACCCGCGCCGGCTTCTCCACCTGCGCCTGCGCCCGCGCCGGCCCCCACGCCGAAGCCGCAGGTCGAGGCCGCCCTGCCCCCGCCGCCACCGCCGGTAAAACCAATTGATCCCGCTCCGGCACCGAGCACCGACAGCGGGCCGAGCGCCGCCGCGCTGGCCGACGATCCCACGATCAAGAGCCTGACCTCCAAGATCGCCGCCAATCCTGATGACGTGAACGCGCTGTACCGGCGTGGCCAGGTCTATGCCAGCAAGGGCGCCTACAACCTTGCCATCAAGGATTTTGACGACACGCTCCGGATCAATACCAAGGATGTCGAGGCACTGAACAACCGCTGCTGGACCCGCACCGTGGTCGGCGACCTCCAGGGCGCGCTGAAGGATTGCAACGAGGCGTTGCGGCTGCGGCCCAACTTCGTCGACGCGCTGGACAGCCGCGGGCTCGTCAACCTCAAATCGGGCGCGGTCAAGAATGCCATCGCCGATTTCGATGCGGCCCTGAGGATCAACCCGCGCCTGACCTCCTCGCTCTACGGACGCGGCCTCGCCAAGCAGCGCAATGGCTCCGCCCAGGAAGGCGCGCTTGATATCGCCAATGCCAAGGCAATGGATCCGAACATCGTTCAGGAGTTCGCAAGCTACGGAGTGCGCTAGTATTTTTTTGAATTGAGGCAGGCGGCGCCTCGAACCCCTGGTGGCCCAGGGAAGACTAACGAACGGATGCCGCAGGCGGCCTTCCCCGGGGGGCTCATTGCAGGAATTTTGGCAGGAATTTTGGAACCGCGCGAGCTGGCTGCGCAGGAGGGACTGGTTATGAAATCGGCTGCAAAGGGACTTACCGCGATCCTGTCCATCATCGCTCTTGGCGCCGCGCTGTCGCTGCCGGCCTCGCCCGCCTTCGCCGGCGACGACGGCAACAGCAAGAACGTCACCGAGGATGACATCGTCCGCGCGCTGGCGCCGCCGGCCAAGAAGCCCCTGACCCGCGGCCTCTCGATCGCCCCGCAGGCCGATCCCGCGCCGAACGCGGCCGAGAGCAAGCTGATCCAGTCGGTGCGCGGCCGCTCGACGCGTTCGCTGTCCTCGACCGAGCGCGAGGAAATCGCATCGGTCGCCAAGGACAAGCCGAACATCGATCTCGAAATCACGTTCGACTACAACTCCGCCAATATCAGCGCCAAGTCGATGCCATCCGTGCAGGCGCTCGGTCGCGCGCTGACCAGTCCCGACCTGAAGGGCTCCACCTTCGTGGTCGCCGGTCACACCGATGCCGCCGGCGGCGAAACCTACAACCAGGACCTGTCGGAACGCCGCGCGGATGCGATCAAGCGCTACCTCGTCGACAAGTACAGCATCTCCGCCACCGACCTCGTCACCGTCGGCTACGGCAAGAGCAAGCTGAAGAATCCGAGCCAGCCGATGGCGGAGGCCAACCGCCGCGTGCAGGTCGTCAACATGGAAAACAAGACCACCGCATCGAAGTGAGCACGACGTAATCCTTTGAAGTGACAAGTCGTGATGTGGTGTAAAGTCTCGCCTCCAAAGCGCGTCCCGCGGCCTTGCGGGACGCCGCTTTGTTTCAGGGAAACGCTCTCGATGGGCCTCGCGCGGTTGGCCGTGAGTCAGGCCAGGATGATCCGGCGATGAACCTCTCCGAATATCTCAAGCCTGCCGGAACGGTGGTGTTCGTCGTCGCGCTCGGCGTCGGCTATTACCTGTTCGAGCATCGGAAGCGCGCCGAGCCGAAGGAAACGCAGAGCGAGGCGCTCGTCATCGTGACGAAGTCGACCAATGCCTGCTTCTCCGACCTCGTGCGGGTGACCGGCTTCTTCGTGCCGCGCCGCGAGGCGGTGGTCATCGCCGACCAGGAAGGATCCAAGGTCACCGATCTCTTCGTCACCGAAGGCACCGTCGTTGCCGACAACCAGGAGCTGGCGCGCCTGACCGCGCCGCCGCAGATCCCGGGGCAGCCGCAGAGACCCGGTCCGCAAGGCCCGATCTCGCTGAAGGCACCTGCGCCGGGCCTCATCACCGAGGTCCGCACCATCGTCGGCGCGCCCGCTTCCCCGCAGGCTGGCCCGATGTTCCGCATCGCCGTCAACAACGAGATCGAGCTCGATGCTCAGGTTCCGGCGGTGCACATGCCCAAGCTCAGCTCGGGCGCCACCGTGCGGATCAGCCGCGATGACGCGCCCGATTTGATCGGCCGGGTCCGGCTGGTTGCGCCCGAAATCGACCGCGCCACGCAGCTCGGCCGCGTCCGCATCAGCGTCACCAACAATCCGTCGCTGAAGGTCGGCGTGTTCGCGCGCGCCTCGATCGACGCCAAGCGAAGCTGCGGCGTCTCGATCCCCAAGACCGCGATCGACCATCTCACCATTCAGGTCGTCAAGGGCAACACGATCGAGACGCGCAAGGTGCGGGTCGGGCTCTCGTCCGACAACGCGACGGAAATCCTGGAAGGCCTCGACGTCGGCGAAATCGTCGTAGCCGACGCCGGCTCTTCGCTCCATGACGGCGACCAGATCAAGACCATGTTCGCCGATGAACTCGATCGCACGCGGGTACGCTGATGGCTCTCAATATCTCGGCTTGGTCGATCCGGAATCCGCTGCCGTCGGTCGTCTTCTCGATCATCCTCTTGATTCTCGGCTGGGTGTCTTTCACCAAGCTCGCGGTGACGCGGCTGCCTTCGGCCGACATTCCCGTGATCTCGGTCGTGGTCTCGCAGTTCGGCGCGGCGCCCGCCGAACTCGAATCGCAGGTGACCAAGACGGTCGAAGACGCCGTCTCCGGCGTCGAGGGCGTGCGCCACATTACCTCACAGATCACCGATGGTGTGTCGGTCACGACCATCCAGTTCGCGCTGGAGACCAATACCGACCGCGCGCTCAACGACGTCAAGGACGCGGTGACGCGTGTGCGCTCGAACCTGCCGCAGAACGTCACCGAGCCGCTGATCCAGCGCGTCGACGTCATCGGCCTGCCGATCGTCACCTATGCCGCGATCTCGCCCGGCAAGACGCCCGAGCAACTCTCTTACTTCGTCGACGACGTGGTCAAGCGCGCGCTGCAAGGTGTCCGCGGCGTCGCCCAGGTCGAGCGCATCGGCGGTGTCGAGCGCGAGATCCTGGTTTCGCTCGACCCGGACCGTTTGCAGGCAATGGGCCTGACCGCGGTCAATGTCAGCCAGAGCCTGCGCGGCACCAATGTCGACGTCGCCGGCGGCCGCGCCGAGATCGGCAAGAACGACCAGGCCATCCGTACGCTCGCGGGCGCCAAGACGCTGAGCGATCTCGCCGGCACCATGATCCCGCTGTTCGGCGGCGGCGAGGTCCGGCTCGACGATCTCGGCACCGTCACCGACACCATCGCGGACCGCCGCACCTTCGCCCGCTTCAACGGCGAGCCGATCGTCGCGCTCGGTATCAAGCGTTCCAAGGGCGCCAGCGACGTGAAGGTGGCCGAGGCTGTGCAGAAGCGCGTCGACGCGCTCAAGGCCGCCTATCCCGACGTCGACCTGAAGGTGATCGACACCTCGGTCGAATACACCAACGGCAATTACCACGCGGCGATCTCCACCCTGTTCGAAGGCGCCATCCTCGCCGTCGTCATCGTGCTCTTGTTCCTGCGCGACCTGCGCGCCACCATCATCGCCGCGATCTCGCTGCCGTTGTCGATCTTCCCGGCGTTCTGGGCGATGGACCTGCTCGGCTTCTCGCTGAACCTCGTCAGCTTCCTCGCCATCACGCTATCGACAGGTATTCTGGTCGACGACGCCATCGTCGAGATCGAGAACATCGTCAGGCACATGAACATGGGCAAGTCGCCCTATCGTGCCGCCCTCGAAGCCGCCGACGAGATCGGCCTCGCGGTGATCGCGATCTCGCTCACCATCATCGCGATCTTCGCACCGGCGAGCTTCATGTCAGGCATCGCCGGACAGTTCTTCAAGCAGTTCGGCATCACCGTCTCGGTGCAGGTGTTCTTCTCGCTGCTCGCGGCGCGCTTCGTCACGCCGGTGCTCGCCGCCTACTTCCTCAAGCCTGGCACTCACGAAGAGCCGCCGCCCGGCCGCGTGCTGCGGTCCTATCACAGGATCGTGGCCTGGTCGGTAAAACACTATTTCATCACGGTGCTGGTCGGCTTCGGCGTCTTCGCCGCCTCAATCTGGAGCATTACGCTGCTGCCGCAGGGTTTTCTGCCTGCGCAGGACAGTTCGCGCTCACTGCTGGCCCTCGAGCTTCCGCCAGGCACCCAGCTTGCCTATACCGAAAAGGTCACCGAGGACATCGTCGCACGCCTGCGCAAGCGGCCCGAGGTGAAGAGCATCTTCGTCGACGGCGGGCGCGTCCCGCCCGGCACCCAGGAAGTCCGGCGCGCCGCGCTGATCATCAATTACACGCCCAAGGATGCCCGCGACATCACCCAGCGCGAGCTCGAATTCTCGATCAGCCAGGAATTGGAGAACATCCCCGACATCCGCTTCTGGTTCCTCGACGAGAACGGCCTGCGCGCCATCTCGCTGGTCGTGACCGGTGTCGACGCCAACATCGTGAACAATTTCGCGAGCGAGCTCGCGACGCAGATGAAGCGGATTCCCACCATCTCCAACGTGATCTCGGAAACCACGCTGGAGCGGCCCGAGCTGCGCGTCGAACCGCGCGCCGATCTCGCCGCGCGGCTCGGCGTCTCGACCGAAAGCCTGTCGCAGACCATCCGCGTCGCCACCATCGGCGATGTCGGACCCGCGCTCGCCAAGTTCGACGTCGGCGACCGCCTGGTGCCGATCCGCGTGCAGCTCGAGGATGCCGCGCGCGGCAACCTGAAGACGCTGGAACAGTTGCGCGTGCCGCTCGGCGAGCACGGCGAGAAGGGCGGCGTGCCGCTCTCGGTCATCGCCGACGTCAAGCTCGACCAGGGTCCGACCAGCATCAACCGCTACGATCGCGAGCGGCAGGCGACTGTCGCCGCAGACCTCGTCGGCTCCGCCGCACTCGGAGACGCCACCAAGAAGATCTACGACCTGCCGGTGATGAAGAGCCGGCCGAAGGGCGTGAAGGTCTCTCCCTCCGGCGACGCCGAAAGCCTGAACGAACTGTCCGACGGCTTCGCCACCGCAATCACGGCGGGCCTGATGATGGTCTACGCCGTGCTGGTGCTGCTGTTCGGCACCTTCCTGCAGCCGATCACCATCCTGTTCTCGCTGCCGCTCTCGATCGGCGGCGCGATCGCGGCCCTGCTCATCACCGGCAAGCAGCTCACCACGCCGGTGTGGATCGGCATTCTGATGCTGATGGGCATCGTCACCAAGAACGCGATCATGCTGGTGGAGTTCGCGATCGAAGCCATTCGCGCCGGCAAGCCGCGCGAAGAGGCGATGATCGACGCCGGCATGAAGCGCGCCCGGCCGATCGTGATGACCACGATCGCGATGGCCGCGGGCATGATGCCGAGCGCGCTCGCGGTCGGCGCCGGCGGCGAGTTCCGCTCGCCGATGGCGCTCGCGGTGATCGGCGGCCTGATCTTCTCGACCATCCTGTCGCTGGTGTTCGTGCCCGCGATGTTCATGGTGATGGACGATCTCGGCGCCCTGATCTGGCGCTTCGCCAAGCGGCTGATCGTGCACAGCGAGGACGCCGAGACGGACAATCATCACGGAGCCGCGCCCGCACCGAAAGACGTCGCCCACCGTGCTGCGGAGTAAAATTTAGGCGAGCGGCCGGAGGGGCGCGTCAACGCAGGGCGCCTTCAAGGCGCTATGTTACCCCAATAGCTTTCGCGCGGATCACGCTCGATCCTGCTGTCTGCACCGGCAAGCCCTGCATTCGTAGGCTACGTTCGGCTGCGCCCTACTCGTTCCGCGCGATCGCGGTCAGCTTGGTCATGTTCCGCAGCAGGATGCGGCCACGCTGGAGATCGAGGATCGCTTCCTTGCGCCAGGCCTGCAGCTGGCGGTTGACGCTCTCGCGGGCGGCGCCGACGAAGACGCCGAGCTGCTCCTGCGAGATGTGCACCTCGGAACCGAAATCGGCGGCGAGCGCGCAGAGCCGCCGCGCCAGGCGCACCGGCAGCGGCTGCAGCATGGATTCCTCCATGCGCTCGCTCTGCCAGCGGATGCGCTGGCACAGCAATGCGATGATCTTGATCGCGACCTTCGGCTCGCGCTCGAGGAAGCTGAGAAAATCTTCGCGCCGCAGCACGAACAATTCGCTGGCCTCGCCCGCGGTCGCATCCGCGGTCCGATTCTGGCCGTCCAGCACTGCGACTTCGCCGAACAGGTCGCCCGGGCCCATGAAATTGAGCGTCAGCCGGCTGCCGTCGGAGGCACCTGTCTCGATGCGGACCTGGCCGCGGCGCACGCCGAACAGCGCGTTGCCGGCATCGCCCTTCTGGAACAGTACCTCGCCGTTCCCCAGGTGCTGGGTGTGACAGAGATTGGACAGCCGCTGGAGCTCGTCTGCACCGAGATCCGCGAACATCGCGTTCATCTTCAAAATGACCGCAAATTCGGCCTGCTTGCTCATTTCAATGTCCTTGTGAAGTCCTGGTCAGTCATCTTGTCAGACGCTTGGCAAATCGCTTGAAACCGTCACGATCAGGATCGCGTAAAACCGCGTCGGGGAAGTGTGTCATAAGTCACATAACTTTGCAGCACCCCCTGACTATTTTTACGCGCTTGGAGCCGCTTCCCGTCCGGGGATAAACTCGGCCGCGAAGGATGGATAGCCGGCGAGATTCGACGCCGATTGTCCGTCAGTGGAAAGTCGAGATGAGAGCAGTAAAATTCGCCGGCGCGGCTTTGGCCGCCGTCATCATCGTGATCGCACTCCTGCTGGTGGTCGGAATCCCATCGGGCCTCCTGACGTCGACGATCGCCTCGCGGGTCGAGAGCGCGACCGGCTATCGTCTGTCGATCGACGGTACCACCAAGATCAGCTTGTGGCCGACGCTGAACGTCACCCTGAACGACCTCTCGCTTGCCGACCCCCGGGATCGCAGCGGCATCACGCGCGTGACGGTCGACAGCGTGCAGGCCGACATGTCGCTCTCCAGCGTTTGGTCGGGCCGCCCTGAGATCCGCGAGCTGATCGTCACCCATCCGGTGCTCTACCAGCCGCTGCTGCGTGAACGCTTGCCGAATGCGGGGAGCTCGTCGAAACCGCCTGTGCTCGATGTCGGCGGCGCATCCATCGACCGCGTCAAGGTCACTGACGGCGAAGTCGCATTCTCGCGCGTGCGCGATCGTGTCGAGGGCCGCATCAGTGCCATCAACGCGGAGGCGACCATCGGCCGTGACCGCAAGGTCAATGTCACCGGCACCGCGCGCGTCGGCGACCACCCGACCAAGTTCGACATCAAGGCGACCACGCCGGCGCCGCCCGCCGACCGGCCGACGATCCCGGTCGATTTCGCCATCGACATGCCCGACGTGTTGAAGTCTCAGCTCACCGGTCATGCCGAGATGCGAATGAACGGCGACGTCGTGATGATCAACGGCGTGAATGGCCGGCTCGGCGAGGGCACATTCAACGGCTGGGCTTCCGTCGACATTGCGAGCAAGCCGCTGGTCAAGCTCGACCTCGACTTCCAGCGGCTGGCGATTCCGCTGGCGAAATCGCCGGAGGGCGCAGCCGGGCAGCCCTGGAGCAATGCGCCGATCGACGTCTCGGGGCTCAATTATGTCGATGCGCAGGTGCGGATCTCCGCGAACGAAGCCGTGATCGGCGATGCCCGCATCGCGCCGCTGGCGCTCGATGCCAAGCTCGCCGGCGGTGTGCTGAAGGCCGGCACCGCCAATCTCGGCGCCTATGGCGGCCAGGTCTCGGGCGAGGTGATCCTCGATGCAACCACCGGCGCGCCGAGCTTTGCCATGCATTCCGATCTCGTCGGCGTGCGTGCGCTGCCGCTGCTTCAGGGCCTTGCCGAATTCGACCGCATCGACGGCAAGCTGCAGGCCAAGCTCGCTCTTCGCAGCGCGGGCACCAGCCAGCGCGCGCTGATGGCCAACATGCAAGGCACGGCCTTCGTCAATTTCCAGGATGGCGCCATCCGCGGCATCAATGTCGCGCAGATGATCCGCTCGCTGACGGCGGGCACGCTGTCCGGCTGGCAGGACAACCAGAATGCCGGCCAGGAGCAAAGCACCGACCTGTCGCAGCTCTCGGCCTCGTTCCGCATCGACAAGGGCCAGGCGGTGACGACCGATCTCAACCTGATCGGACCGCTGGTGCGCGTGACCGGCGCCGGCACCATCGCCCTCGACACCAAGATGATGGGCTTTCGCGTCGAGCCGAAGCTGGTGATGACGACCGAAGGTCAGGGCCGCGCCAATGAGCCGGTCGGCTTCGGCATTCCCGTGATGATCCAGGGCAGCTGGTCGCAGCCCAAGATCTACCCCGACATGGCCGGCATGCTGGACAATCCCGACGCCGCCTATGCCAAGCTGCGCGAGATGGGCAAGGGCCTGTTCGGCCCTGACGGCGCCGGGCTCGGCAACATTCTGGGCAGCCTTGGAAGTAATCTTGGCCTCGGCGGCACGACTGCACCCGGCGGCAATGCCAATCCGCAAGCCCAGCAGCCGGGCCAGAACAATCTGCTCGGCGGTCCCTTGGGCGAAGCCATCGGCAATTTGATTCAGCAGGGGCTTTCCAATGGCGCCGGAAGCAGCACCGGCGCCGCGCCAGGCACCGGCCGCAGCCGCAGCCTGCCGGCAACGCCGTCCACGCCGACGCCGCAGGCCTCGCCCGCGGCTCCGGCCCTTGAGGACCCGCCGGTCGCGCAGCAGGACAGTCAGCCAATGAACGACGTGCTGCGGCAACTCTTTAACCGGTGATTGGCGGATTGGCGGGCTGGGCTCCACGGCAATCCCCTTACATCAGCTTCCCCGCCACCGGCTTCCTCCGAACGGATGACGCTGGGCAATTCACCGGCCTTCCGCCGGCCCCGGCGTCCACAGGGAGTAACCACGCCGGCCGGTCCCCGGCCCGCGCGGCGGTCCTTTGGCCCAAATTGTGATAGAACGGCCGGGAAGGGCCTGCACGGCCCGTGAGCGCCGGCGTCGATGGCGGCGCGAGAGGATCGGGATGGCAGGAGCGAACGACAAGACACGGTTTCTGCGCGAGGGCCTGTTCGCCAAATACGTCGTCTCCCTCGTCGGCCTCGTCGTGTTCGTGCTCGCCGTCAACGGCGCGATGGAGACCTGGATCTCCTACCGCGCCACCAAGACACAGCTGACCGACGGGCTGGAGGACAAGGCGCAAGCCGCCGCCCGGCGGATCGAGCAGTCGATCTCGGAGCTCGATCGCCAGATCAGCTGGGTGACGCGGGCGAGCCAGGACACCCTCGAAAAGCGCCGTGCCGACTACGCATCGCTGCTGCACCAGGTCTCGGTCGTCAACCAGCTGTTCCAGCTCAACGGCGAGGGCCGCGAGGTGCTGCGCGTCTCGCGCCAGTCGACCACGACCGGCAGCAATGCCGACCTCTCCCGCGACATGCGCTTCACCGACACCGTCGCCCGCGGCGTCAGCTATGCGCCGGCCTGGTTCGCCGACCGGACGCCGTTCATGTCGATCTCGGTGGCGCATTCCGGCTTCAATGCCGGCGTCACCGTGGCCGAGATCGATCTCAGCTTTCTCTCCGACTTCCTGTCCGACGCCCAAGTCGGCAAGGCGGCCTTTGCCTATGTCGTCGATCCCCGCGGCCGCGTGCTGGCGACGTCGTCGAAAGGGCCGGATGTCGGCAAGGATTTGTCGAAGCTGCCGCAGGTGGCGGCCGCGATCGCACCTGGCCATGAGGCGGACAGCTCGGGCACCGACTTCAACGGCCATGCGGTGATGAGCGCCGCGAGCACGGTGCCGAAACTCGGCTGGAGCGTGCTGTTCGAGCAGCCGACCACGCAGGCCCTGACGCCGATCCGCGACCAGCTGGTGCGCATCGCGCTCTTGATCGGCATGGGCCTGATGGTCGCGATCCTGGCCGGCACGCTGCTCGCCCGCCGCATGATCATTCCGATCACGGCGCTGCGCGACGGCGCCTACAGGCTCGGCGAGGGCGATTTCAGTCACCGCATCGAAGTGCGCACCTCGGACGAGCTGGAAGATCTCGCCGGTCAGTTCAACCGCATGGCCGGCCAGATCCAGGAGACCTATTCGGACCTGGAGACCAAGGTCGAGGAGCGCACCCGAGATCTGGCGCAGTCGATCAACGAGCTGAAGGTGCTGGAGGAGGTCGGCCGCGCCGTCGCCTCCTCGCTCGATCTCAACGCCGTGCTGCCGACGATCGCCGCGCGCGCGATCGAGATCACCCATGCCGATGCGGTGCTGATCTACGGCTTCGATGCCGAGACGCGGCGCTTCAATCTGGTCGAGGCCAACGGCATCGACAAATCGGCCGACGGCGCCCATCTCACCATCGACGAAGGCGAGAACATCCTGAGCGATGCCGCCGCGAGCTGCGAGCCGATCGCGATCGCCGAACTTAGTGCGGCCGCCGAGCAGCCGCTGCGCGAGGTTGCCATCGCTGCCGGCTTCCACTCGGTGCTGGTGGTGCCGCTGGTCGACCAGCAGGGCACGCTCGGCTCGCTGGTGGTGCTGCGCCGCCCTGGTGGCGAGTTCGCCGCCAGCATCATCGGCCTGATGCGCACCTTCGCCAACCAGGCCGTGCTGGCGATGCGCAATGCGCGGCTGTTCACCGAGGTCGACCACAAGAGCCACGCCTTGGAGACAGCGAACGAGACTGTGCGCGCCCAGGCCGACAAGCTGCGCGAGCAGACCGAGCAATTGAAGAACTGGAACAAGTCGCTGGAGGAGCGCGTCAAGACCCAGCTCGGCGAGATCGAGCGCATCCGCAAGCTGGAGCGTTTCCTGGCGCCGCAGGTGGCGCAGCTGATCGCCTCCTCCGACAGCCCGGAAGGGTTGCTCACCAGCCAGCGCCGCGAGGTGACCGTGGTGTTCTGCGATCTGCGCGGCTTCACCGCGTTCACGGAAGCGACCGAGCCGGAAGAGGCGATGAACGTGCTGCGCGAATATCACGCCGCGCTCGGCAAGCTGATCTTCAAATATGAGGGCACGCTCGACAAATATGCCGGTGACGGCGTGATGATCCTGTTCAACGCGCCGATCCAGTTCGAGGACCACACCAAGCGCGCCGTGAAGATGGCGGTGGAGATGCGCGACACCATCGGCCCGCTGACCGAGCGCTGGCGCAACCGCGGGCACAGCCTCGGCTTCGGCATCGGCATCGCGGTCGGCTACGCCACGCTCGGCCAGGTCGGCTTCGAGCAGCGGCTGGAATATGCCGCGATCGGCAGCGTCACCAACCTCGCCTCCCGCCTCTGCGGCGAGGCCAAGCCCAACCAGATCGTGGTTAGCCGCCGCGTCTATGGCATCGTCGAGCCCTGGGTGGAAGCGCGCGCCCTCGATGATCTCCAGCTCAAGGGTTTCAATCATCCCGTGCTCGCGATGGAGATTTTGAACTGGCGCGAGGAAGTCGAGAACGTGGTGGATGCGTCAGCGGTGCGTCGGCGCGGGTAGCTCCCTCGCATGGTGAAGCGTTGCCTGCTTTCGCTCACCGACAGCGTTTCGCGATCCCGCAGCGCCTGGCGCCCGGGTTTTGCTTGGTCTAGCCACCCTTCGAAATGGAAGGGCGCAGGGAAGACCGGGCACCGGCTGGCACCCGCAAGACCCCTGTGCATGAGTGCGTGATAGTCGCTCACAGGGGAGAAACAGGTGTGGCCGAATGCCCGGCCTTCCCTGCGCGATGGTTGAAACGGCTTATGTCGCGCTCTCGCCGGTGAGACGATCCCTTTGCCACCGTCGTCTTGCGGCTTTCATGGGATGCACAGGTCCGGTCGGACCAGCGCACCGCTGCAAGACTTGACGCCGGATATTCGGGCGTCACGACCACACGATTTTGCCGTACGCAGGCAGCACCGTCGTACACGCGCCCGCTGATCGCTCACGGGGACAACCCGCCCTGCGACCGCATCTGGCACCAACGCCGCCCGCGTCCACCGCCCCTCACCCCACGAACCCTGACGATCGCGATCCGTCCCTTACCATGGGATGAGTTGAGAGGGAGCATAGGGTGTTTCGTTATTCTAGTAAAGCGAAATTTGGATTATTCGAAGACGAAATGGGATATCGAGCTTTCTCGGAATTTCAAAACAACCCCATGCACAGTAGACGGGAGTTGTCGGATCAATGGGTTATGAGAAACAGTCGAGGACCCACCTCCCCGGGGTCGTCCCGGCGAACGCCGGGACCCATACCGCGTGATCTATCGGTTGCGGAGGCAGAAGTACCGAACACCTCATCTTCGCCAAACTTCTCCCTGTGGTTATGGGTCCCGGCGTTCGCCGGGACGACAGCGGAGAGTGAGGAGACGCCAGTGCCAACACTCCCCCCGAACCACATCCCGCCTCCCCGCGACTAACTCTCGCCTCAGCCGCGAGGCGATTCCAATGGAGACCACTGTGGCGCTTGCCTTGCCTTCGCGTGCTTATGATCTGCAGATGCTGGACCGTCCCGCCGATCGCGCGCGCGACCACGGCTGGGTCTTTGGCCTGCCGCCGGGCATCAGCAGCGAGCAATGGCCGCTCGATCCCGTCACCGGTTATCCGCTGATGCACGGCTTCACCTTGCTGCTGCCTGAGGATTACCGCGTCCATGGCGAGGACATCGTTGCAGTGTCGTTCTTTGCCACCGCGCCCGACCACAATGACGGCGGCGCGCCTGATGATCCCGAGATCCGCGAGGCCGTGCAGGCTCTGCCGGCGCATCCGCGGCTGTCGCGCATGACCGACATTCTCGACTACGAATATGGCGCGCTGCTGCTGACCAAAAGCGAATACGATGGCCCGTTCGCGACACCGCCCGCGCCGCTTGCGCTGGCGACGGCCGACCGGCCGCGCTGGCTCGATGTAGGCGGCGCCAGTGCCTTCTTCGAGACGGCGCCGCCCTTCGCGCAGAAGATGTTCGCCGGCCCGCCGCGCGCCGAGCTGGCCGAGAACCTCGCGATCGCGTTGATGCCGCGCGCGACCGATCCCAACGCCGGCAAGGCCCCGCAGGACCCGCACATCCCGCGCAACCCGCCGACCGGTTATCAGTCCTATTATTACTTCGAGGGCGGCGTTCCGACCGCCGACAATTACCGCCTGCACGATTGGTGCAAGGACCACGCCCGCAACCATCTCGGCGGCACCATGCGGCCGTGCCAGGCGGTGCCGGAGATGAGCCCGTTCTACATCGAGTTCGAGGAATATTTCGGCGGCTACAATTTCGGCAGCGGCAACGCGCAGCTTGACTTCAAAGACATGAAGTTCGACTGGGCGTGCGACTGATCACGCCCCCCGCTTCGGCCCGATCGCTTCGAAGCCGGCCTTCTGCTCGTCGCTCAGATCGGCCTCGAAATCGTCGAGCGCATCGGTGACGCCGTTCACGGCCTGCAGCATCGTCTGCAGCCGCGCTTTCACGGCGGTGAGGCGGGCCTGCGGTGTCTCGGGAGTCTTTGACGGGCAGGCGCTGAGCGTTTCCATGGTGCGCAGGGTGGTGTCCTGGAGCACCTCGAAGCGGGCGCGGGCGGTGTCGTCGAGACGGAGCGTCGAGGCGACATCATCTGCCGGCCATTGCTGCTGCACGAGCTGCTCATACTGACGCTGCAGCTTTTCGTCATAGCGGGGATCGCTGTTGGGGTCGCAGGCACTCGAAGCCTGCGTATCCTTGCTCGTATCCTTGCGCTGCATGGCCGCGAGCGCGGCACGGCGCTCATTGCCGAGAGCGTTGAGCCGGGCCTTCTGATCGTCATCGAACGACCTAGTGAACTTCGACAGCGGCGCCTCGATGGCGTCGGTTGCCTTGATCATGGCCTCGATGCGCGCCTGCATCAGCCCCAGCCGGTCCAACGCGTTGGCGGGCACCTGCGCCGGGCAGGCGGCGCGGATGGTGTCGCGCGCATTGGTCCAGGCAGTCGCGAGCTCGTCGAGCGCCACACGCTGCAATTCGTTCGGCTGCAGGGCGGCGGCGATGCGGTCGACCGGTAGACCGCCGGTATCACTGGCCTCGCACAGGGTCTCCGCAGTCGGGACTCTTCGTCCGCGCCGGCCTTGCGGTGCGGTGTAGGCGGCGAGCTCGGTCGCCGCGTAGGGCGCGAAGATCGCAGCGTAGATGTCGCCATAGCCGTAAAGCGAGAGACTGGTCGCATCGCCGAAGATGACGGCATTGGTGAGATCGTCATGCGCGAACGGCCAGAACACCGGGCCGACCCAGCCGTAGCTGCCGTCGGGATGGCGCCACCAGCCCTGCGGGCGGCGGCCGCCCTGCCAGCCCGACAACGCCGCTTGCGCTGTGAGCGCCGCACGCAGGACGTAAGGATTGGACTGTTGGCCGCGCTCGGCGCCGCGCGGATCTTGACGCGGATCTTGCGACCTCAACGCGGCGGAGCGGTATCGGCCGCCCCGCACCGCCATGCGGGAATGGCGCAAGCGCGACATGCCGATCACATGGCCGACGGCGAAGCGTGCGACCCCAAGCGGACCGCCGCGCAATCCGAACTGCGCTTCAGCCTTACCGGGCAGCAGCACGGCCGCAATCATGATGGTCGCGCCCGCCAGCGCCAGTCCCATGCGTCCTGACACGACCGCTGACCTGACCAATTCGGCCTCCTCCCAGCGCAAAGCGCGCACTGCGTCGCATCGAGATGACGCGCCGGGGAACCAAATGTTCCTTGGGGATACAGGGCAAAGCGTCGCGGGGCGATGACTTACCTATCCCGGCACCTGCGCAGATGACGCTTTGGCGACGGCCTGAGCGCGCGCCTCGTCCTTCGAGACGACCGCTTCGCGGTCTCCTCAGGATGAGGCTAAGCGGCAATTGGCGTCTATTGAAGCTGCTGCCCCGCACTCCATCCTCATCCTGAGGGCCCGCCAAAGGCGGGCGTCTCGAAGGATGGCCGCAGGCACAAATATTATAGCCCTGCATCAAAGACGCGAGGAAAGACCGCTCCCTCACTCCGCCTTTTGCGGCATCACAAACGTCTGGCCGGGATAGATCAGATTGGGATTATGGATCTTGTCGCGGTTGGCCTTGAAGATCACGGCGTAGCGGGCGCCGTCGCCATAGGCGAGCCGGCTGAGCGCCCACAGGCTGTCGCCGCGGGAAATCACCCGGCTGCCTGTCTCCGCCGGCGCGGCGCTGATGAGACCGTCCGCCGGCGAGGCCGATGCAACGGTCGTCGCCGCTGGCGCCCGCGCCATGACGCGGGGTTTCGGCGCGCCGATCAGCCTCGGCCGGGCCGGCCTGTCGGATGCCGAGGCCAGATGCGGCGAGGCCGACTGCAGGGAAGCCACGACATCCGATTTGTCGTCCGACTTCTCGGCCTGCTTCGCGTCTTGCCGCACGTCTTGCCTCGCGACCGGTGCCGGACGCGCGGGCGGCGACGCCGCCTCGGCGATGGTCACCGGCATGGTCCGGCTGGACTGCGTGACGGTGCCATCCGGCGCCCTGGCGCGAAGCGTCAGTTCATAGGAGCCGGCGGGAAGCGGCGGCGGGGTCATGACGAATTGGCCTGAAGCGTCGGCGACCACCGTATCGAGCGGCTTGCCGTCGCGCAGCAGCTCGACCTTCGCACCCGGCGCGGCCTGGCCCGCGATCACCGCGGCCTCGCCGTAATCGTCGACCCGGGCGACGTCGAAACGCGGGCCGGTGTCGGCGACCGCCGGCGGCGGCTTGACCGGTGCAAGATCGGCGAGCGCGGCCGTGACCTGCTTCTGGGTCTCGGCCAGCGCGGCCACCTTCGGCTCAGGGGCCGCCGCGGGTGCAGGTGCAGGCGGCGTGGCGGCGGCAAGCTTTGGCTGTTCCGGTTTCGGCTCGGGCTTGAGTTCGGCCTTGGCTTCGACTTTGGCCTCGACCTTGGATTCGGGCTTGGCGGCGACGGCGGTCTTGGTCCCGTCCGGCAGCAGGCGGCGCAGCTCGGTCGGGCCGATCACCAGCACGGTGCCGACCAGCGCGAGCAGGCAAAGAGCAATGAAGGCCTTGGATGCGGTCATCATCGGAAAAGAACCTTGGATGGCAAATCAGCCGAGGGTGGCAAGGTGCGCCGAATTGGCTGCGGCAGCAAGACGTTCGATGGGATGAGACCTCCGTCCCGGCCCTCAGGGATGAACCGGCGCCACCCCGCCGGCGTCAAATCACGCGAGACCGCATCGCGGCATTTTTTGAGGAATTTTCCCGTGACCGCATTTTGCCGTTCCGCCCCAAGTCTGGCCCTCGGGCTGGCGCTTGCCCTGACGCTCGCCGCCTCCCCCGCGCTCGCAGCCTCTGGCCCGCCGCCGGGCTTCGTCCTCACCGACAATGCCGACCTCGCCTTCATCTCGCCTGACGGTGCCACCAGGCTCGAGCAATACATGAAGGACAGTGAAGACCTTTTCGGCGTCAAATGGCAGGTCTGGGCGCGACGCGGCGACCAGATGACGGAGCTGAGGCCGGAGCAGGGCTACGGCGCGGGCTTCCGCTTCACCAGCGACTCGCAATGGCTGGTGCGGATGCAGAAGACCGGCTCGGGCTCGCAGGATCTGTTTCTCTATCATGTCGAGAACGGCGCCTTCGTCAGCGCGACGAAGAAGTCACTCAGCGATCTCGCATGGGCCTATTTCCACAGCCGTCCCGACACGAAGAAGATGAAGCTCGACTACCATATCTCGGCCAATCTGATGAAGGGCACCGAAACTGCCTATCGCTGGCTCGGCGTTGACTGGCCCGACAACCGCTACCTGCTGATCTCGCTGTCAGGCGAAATGGACAAGCATCCGAAGAACGTCGCCGTGAAAGGGCTCGCGGACTGGAAATGCCGCTATGACGTCAAGACCGGCCAGTTCGATGTCCCCAAGATGTTCGCCAAGGGCAACGCGGAAGCGCTGAACTGGGAGATCAAGCGGTGAATGGAGGTCTCGCAATCTCGTAGTCTCGTAGGGTGGGCAAAGCGTAGCGTGCCCACCACCTCTATCCATCGAGACAGATGGTGGGCACGGCGCGCGAAGAACGCGCCTTTGCCCACCCTACGGGACTGCGCACCAACTCCGCGATGGAACCAACCCACTGATTCCGTTCCGATTCATAGTTCCCTAACCTTCGCTGGTAACGGGGTCTTGTCGGTTTTGCTGCACCTTGCATCCCACGGGAGGGCTGCATGGCCACATCGATCCGATGGACCGCGCGCGTGCGCGCGCTGCTCCGTCGTTGGCGGGGAGCGCCACTGACATGGCTGATCGTCGGCGGCTTCGTACTGATGGCCGCGACCGCAATCGGCACCGCGCTCACCGTCGACCGTTTCCGGCAGAATGCGATCGAGAGCGGCCGCGACAGCCTTGAAAACGCTGTGCGCCTGCTCGCCCGGCATTTCGACCGCGAGTTCGAGGATTTCGCGGTGCTCCAGAAGAGCATCGTCACCGAGCTCGAGAGCCGCGGCATCGAATCCGCCGACGTCTTCCGCAGCGAGATGGGTACGCTCGCCATGCACGAGGTGCTGCGTGCCAAAGCCAGCGGCTGGTCCGACGTTGCCGGCGCCAATGTGTTCGATGCCAGGGGCATGCTGATCAACTCGTCGCGGCGCTGGCCGGTCGCCGACGTCTCGGTCGCGGACCGCGGCTACTTCAATCGCCTCAAGAACGATCCGACCGCGCAGGAGGACGTGGAGGTGGTGAACGGCCGGATCGGCAACGGACCGGCGATCGTGTTCGCGCGGCGCGTGTCCGGGCCACATGGCGAATTCCTTGGGCTGGTCTCGCGCGCGATCGCGCCCGAGCAGCTCGAATCCTTCTTCGCCTCGACCGGGCTCGGCGAGGAATCCTCGATCGCGATGCACCACCAGAACGGTCAATTGCTGGCGCGCGTTCCGCGTGTCGATGCGATGATCGGGCAGAACTTTCGCAAGGGCACGCCGGAGCAGATGGCGGTGTTCGATCGCACCTTCGTCTCCATGCAGATCGCGAGCCCGATCGACGGCAAGGACCGCATCGTCGCCTCGCGCCTGCTCGCCGGCGAGCCGCTGGTCGTGGTCGCGACCAAGTCGCTGGATGCGACGCTTGCGACCTGGCGCACGCAGACGAAATTCTTCGTCACCGTCGCCGTGCTGTCGATCGGCCTCCTGGTGCTCACGCTGTTCCTGATCTTCCGCCAGGTGACGAACCGGCTCTCGCTCGAGAAGCAGCGGCTCGACACCGCGATGAACACGATGACGCAAGGGCTCCTGATGTTCGATCAGGACGAGCGGCTGATCGTCTGCAACCGGCGCTACATCGAGATGTATGGCTTGTCCCCTGAGGTGGTGAAGCCCGGCGCCACTTTCCGTGACGTGATCCGGCACCGCCATGACACCGGCTCGTTCCACGGCGACGTCGAGACCTATTGCGACGACATTCTGAGCCATATCGGACGCACCCAGAGCACCATCGTGGAGACCGCGGACGGCCGCCTGATCGAGATCAAGAACCAGCCCGGCGCTGCCGGCGGCTGGCTCGCGACCCATGACGACGTCACCGCGCGCATCCGCGCCGACGAGCGCATCGCGCATATGGCGCATTATGACGCGCTGACCGACCTGCCCAACCGCGTGCTGATGCGCGGCCATCTGGAACGCCGCGTGGCGGAGCTTGCCCAGGGCAAGCCGTTCGCGATCCTCTATATCGACGTCGACGAGTTCAAGGGCGTCAACGATTCGCTGGGACACGAGGTCGGCGACGAATTGCTGCGGCAGGTGGCGAACCGCCTGCGCGCCTGCGTCAGCGGGAACGACCTCGTCGCGCGGCTCGGCGGCGACGAGTTTGCCATCGTCAAGGCCGGTACTCGCGATCCGGCCGAGCTGTCGGCGCTGGCGGAAGATATTCTCAGCGCGTTGCGCGCGCCGGTGGACTGCAAGGGCCAGGACATCCCGACCGATGCCAGCATCGGCATCGCGATCGCGCCCGACCACGGCGACAATCTCGACGACCTGCTCAAGCGCGCCGATCTTGCGATGTACGCGGCGAAGTCGGAGGGACGCCGCACCTACCGCGTCTTCACGCCGGAATACGACGCCAAGGCGAGGCTGCGCCGTCAGCTCGAGCTCGATCTGCGTCAGGCGCTGGCGCGCGGCGAGTTCGAGGTGCACTACCAGCCGCTGGTCGATCTCGCGGCCAATGTCGTGAGCGGCTGCGAAGCGCTGCTACGCTGGCGCCATCCCGAGCGCGGCATGGTCTCGCCCGCGGACTTCATTCCCGTCGCCGAGGACACCGGACTGATCGGCGAGATCGGCGAATGGGTGCTGAAGCAGGCCTGCCGTGAGGCCGCCTCCTGGCCCGGCCAGATTCACATCGCCGTCAACGTCTCACCAGTGCAGTTCCGCTCGCGGACGCTGGCGCTGAAGGTCGCGGCCGCGCTCGCGGAGTCCGGACTTGCACCAGGCCGGCTCGAGCTCGAGATCACCGAGACCGTGCTGATCCGCGACGACGAGGAGGCGCTGACGATCCTGCAGCAGCTGCGCGAGCTCGGCGTGCGCATCGCGCTCGACGATTTCGGCACCGGCTATTCCTCGCTGAGCTATCTGCACCGCTTCCCGTTCGACAAAATCAAGATCGACCGCAGCTTCATCAGCGACATCGGTCAATCCGAGGATTCCTCCCCGATCGTGCAGGCCGTGGTGCACATGGCCGCCGCCCGCCACATGGCGACGACCGCCGAAGGCGTCGAGACCGAAGCCCAGCGCGAGGTGCTGCGCCAGCTCGGCTGCAGCCAGATGCAGGGCTGGCTGTTCAGCCCGGCCGTGCCGGCGGCGAAGCTGAAGCAGTTGCTGGCCGCGCAGGCGGTGGCGGCTTAGCGACGCGATGCTGCGTCTTTGTCGGAATGTGCGCTCCCCCGACCAGGCGGACATCAGGGCCGACGCCGAGTCCGTCTGCCTTGGTCCAGTAGCCGACTCATTCGCTGCTAGAAGGCCCGCTTTTGCTCTTGACCAAGGCATCAGTGAGCGAGTCGTCGCGTATATTCTCCGCTTGATGCCAAGCCGGGAGTTCTGCAGACTCCAGCCTGTTTCAGGCCATTCCTGCTCAACCGGTTTAATATGAAGACTATTCTGACGCTGTTTTTCGTGTCGGTTAGCTCGGGTGCGCTTGCTGCCACTCCCACGGCCGGAACGGGACCGTGTACTCGGTACACGCCTGTTGGTGTCTACTGCTTCTGCAGTCACGGCGTGTACCGTGGGTCATATTCGCCGGGCTGGATTCCCGATCCGATGGCACAACGACATTACACGAGGCCCGGCTGGCATGTGTCCGCCACGAAGGGCATGCACGGCGGCGGCAAACTCTGCATGCGAGATCGCCAACCTACAACAGAAGAAAGAGAACAGGCCCGCGCGCGCTAGATGGCCTGCTCGGCTCACCTCCCGCAAGCGGACGTCGCGACCGTTTAGGCGTACGGCGGCGCCGGCAATTGAAGCGGAACAAGCCAATCGAGACAATGCTTCAAGGCGTCCGCAAAGGGTCAAAGACGGTCATCGACCCAGGCTGACCTCATGCGGTCGCCGGAGCTTCGCTGAGAGGGACGGGCACGCCGGCCGACGGGCATTGGCCGACATTGCGTCACGCGCATCGCCGACGACTTCTGGCGCGGGCTCAGAGCTTCTGCTTTGCCGCGGTGATCTCGACGAATTCCGCGTCGGGGTGGCTGACGATGGTGGCGACCATGATGCCGCTGATGATCAGCGACCAGGCGGTGTTCCAATAAATCCAAAACACGAGCCAGCCTCCGTTTTCATCTGTCACGCCCGCGGGACCGGGGTAACGGCACAGCGATGCTGCCGTTCCCAACGCGCGGCGCGGCACGACCGCGCGGCGAAGCGCTATTTTGACTTGGTCGGCGGCGACGCGTGATCGGTTTGGCCGGTGTGGCGCTTTGCCACGACGTCCTCATCATGTTCGCCTCGGTGCGGGCGCGGCGGCGACTTGGGCTGGCCGGCTTGACCGCCATGCTTGCCGCCCATGTCGGGCTTACCTTCGAGATCGTTTTCACGGGGCATGCCGGTTCAATGCGCTCGCGCGGCATTGGTTCGCCTTGCGCCAGCCGTTTTCGCCTGTGAACGAGTTCATAGGATTGCCGCGGTTTGCAGTGCACGATTCCGGTGCCCCGCGGCTTCATGACAGCGACGGATTCGACCAGATGCGGAAACGGCTCATCGCCTGGACCATCCTGACGTCCGCTCTGGTTGCGGTCGCCGTCTGGACCGTGCTCGGACCACCCGCGCATCCGTCCAGCCCGCATCTGCCCTCCCGGACCGCGGCGATGCGGTAGCCCCTCTCCGGCGACCGATACAATTTCGGCATCGATCAATCCCAACTGGAATTTGGTGCAGCGGCGCGCCGCCCGCTATCCTCGCCGGCAAAACGACAAGGCCGCGACCCGCGGCCGCCAGGAGGAGCCCATGTTGAGACCGACCCGACGCATCGCATCCAAAGCGCCACGCGCTGCGATCGCCACCACCCTGTTCGCAGCCCTCACTCTCATTTCTGGAGTCCACGCCGGCATGGCCGAGACCTTCGCCTATATCGGCAATGCCGACAGCAACGACATCAGCGTGTTCAAGATGACCGAGAGCGGCGAGATGATTCCGGTGCAGACGGCCACCTTCAAGGGCGTCGACAAGCCCGGCTCCTCGACGCCGCTCGCGATCACGCCCGACCACCGCGTGCTGATCGCCGGCATCCGCTCGCAGCCATTCCAGGCGGTCAGCTTTGCGATCGATCCCAAGACGGGCCAACTCAGCCCTATCGGCAACGGACCGCTCGCCGACAGCATGGCGAACATCGCCGTCGACCCCAGCGGAAAATTCCTGTTCAGCGCCTCCTATGGCGGCAACAAGGTCGCGCTGAATCCGCTTCTTGCAAACGGCGTCGCCGGCGAGCCGAAGCAGGTGATCCCGACCGGGCTGAACGCGCACGCCTTCCTGCCCTCGCCCGATAACCGCTTCGCGTTCGCGACCAATCTCGGCTCCGATCAGGTGCTGGGCTTCGCGTTCGATGCCACGGCCGGCACGCTGACGCCGAACGACCCTCCGGCCCACAAGGTGCCGGAGAAATCCGGGCCGCGGCACTTCGTATTCCATCCCAATGGCAAGTTCGTCTATCTGATCCACGAGTTGAACGGCGACGTCGCGGCGTTCACCTATGAGGCCAGGAGCGGCGCATGGGACGAGATCCAGCGCACCACTGCGCTGCCCGAGGGCTTTAACGGAAAACCCTGGGCCGCCGACATCCACATCACTCCGGACGGCCGCTTCCTCTACGCCTCCGAGCGCACCACCAACACGCTCACCGCCTACAAGGTCGATGCCACCAGCGGCAAGCTGACCACGATCGGCAGCGTGCCGACCGAGAAACAGCCCCGCGGCTTCCACATCGATCCCTCTAGCCGCTACCTCGCGGCGGTCGGCGAGCTCTCCGACAGCATGACGGTCTATGCGATCGACCAGGGCAGCGGCGCGCTGGCCAGGCTGAAATCCTACCCCACCGGCAAGAAGCCGAACTGGGTGGAGTTCCTGAACCTGCCGTGAGGGGGCGCCGCCGCCGACCTACGTAATCATCCGTAATTTCGGAAGGCGCGCCTTGTCGTCATATCTTCGGTCATGGACCGTCAGATCGTCTTCAAATGCCCGCAGACCGGCATGAACGTGCAGCATCGGCTCGGCGACGAGCCGGCCGACCGCACGCATGTGTCGGTGTCCTGTCCGGCCTGCACGCGTCTGCATTTGATCGACCGGGCCAATGGCAAGCTGCTGGGTGAGCGCCGCGGCTGACGGGCCGTTTAGGCCCGCGCCGCGACTTGTGCCGTGACCTGAGCCGTGACGTCTTCGACGTGGTGCAGCAGATAGACCAGATGGCCCGTCGTGTCGTGGATCGGCGAGTTGATCGGCTGCCAATGACGCTCGACGAAGGTGCCGCCGGGATCGCGGATGTCGTAACGCTGGATCGCCATGGCATGCGCCCGCCCGGTTTCGCCGACGATCCTCAAGCTGCTGTAGAGATTGCTGACGCCATCAGCGAGCGGATCGTCGGGATTATCAGGGAATATCTCGAACAGCGAGCGGCCGACGATTTCGGCCCGGCTGGTCAAGGTCGCAGCTGCATAGGCATCGTTGATGTCGATGATCACGAGGCCCGGCCCCGGGTCCAGCAGCATATAGGGATGCGGTGAGGCATCGAATTCGGGCTGGAATTGCTGCCGGATCGTGTCGGTGTCGCCGTGCTGCCGCCGGCGCTGTTCGAACGGCGTCGTATCGGCCCCGGATGCCGCCGAGTTCAGCAGCGCCAACTGGCGCTTGGCCGATGCCAGCAGCGCGCGCACGGTGTTCTGGACCGTCGGGTCGGTCGTTTCATTGAGCAGCCGCTCGAAATGAACGATATTCTGCTCGCAAACGAACCGTTGCATCCCACCTCGACCCTGAGCTTGCGGCCGCAGTGCCGCGTCATCCTGATCCTAGGTCCATACAGCCGGCCCTGGCAGATGAGAAGACCGTGATCGACGGCACTTTGGGAGTAGTGCCGACCGCCGCGCGCCCGCCCGGGAAAAGCGAACCTGTTCTCCAATCCCGCGACTAATCAAAGACTTGCTGCGACGACCCGCGGCGGCGTGGCCTTCCTTTTTGGGACAACGCTGCCGTAGTCCGCAGCCCTGTCATCTGCTATCGATTGGAGGCATAGCCCCCGTGGAATTTCCGATGCGTCATTTGCCCCGTGCCGTTGCTCGAAGCCTGTGTCCCGCAGCCGTCGCAGGGATGCTCGTCCTCGGTCCATATCCGGCCCGAGCCGCCGATGACGACGCGCCCAAGGGGCCGGCGGTCACGGTGCTGAAGGTCGCGAAATCCTGCTTCTCCGACATCGTCGAGGCCACCGGCACGATCATCGCGCGGGAGGAGACGTCGGTGCGCCCCGAACGGCCGGGCCTCAAGGTCACGGACGTGCTGGCGGAAGCCGGCGACACCACCACCGCCGGCCAGGTGTTGGCGCGGCTGGCGCTCCCCGAGGGCGGCACGCTGCAGGTCACCGCGCCGGTGGCGGGCGTGATCGCGACGTCGACCGCCCAGATCGGAAATTTTGCCTCGGCCAAGGGCGAGGCCTTGTTCACGATCGTGGCGCGCAGCGAATACGATCTCGTCGGTCTGGTGGCGACCACCGACATGCGCAAGCTCGCGGTCAATCAGCCGGCGACCGTGCGGATCGCCGGCGCCGGCGACATCGACGGCAAGGTGCGCCGCATCGGCCCGACCGTCGAGCCGAACATCCAGCAGGGCATGGTCTATATCGGCATCTCCTCGCAGAAGCGGCTGCTGCTGAAGGCGAGCGGACGCGCGCTGATCAAGACCGGGCAGAGCTGCAACGTCGCGGTGCCGCTGACCGCTGTGCAATATTCATCCGCCGGCACCGTGGTGCAGGTGATCCGCCGCAACCGCGTCGAGACCAAGCGTGTCGAGGTCGGATTGATGTCGGGCGGCAATATCGAGGTCCGTGACGGCCTCAACGACGGCGATGTCGTCGTCGCCCGCGCCGGCGCGCTCCTGCGCGAAGGCGATCCGGTGCGCCCGGTGATGGCCGCGGAAGCGGCGAAGTAGCAGACGGTCTCGCAGGGTGGGCAAAGCGAAGCGTGCCCACGTCTTCTATCGAGATGACGGAGAAAAATGGTGGGCACGGCGCTTTGCGCCTTTGCCCACCCTACGAGAGCTCGCGCGCCCTCGAAAAAACTAGCCGCCGGCTTCGCCGAAGTGGACATCTTCGAGCAGCGAAGAGGAGACGGTCGGGACCTGGTCGCCTTCGCTGGCGCGGGAGATGGCGACGCGGGTCTTGTTGAAGACGCTTTCGGCGCTGCCCTTCGCACTGAGGTTGTTCAGGAACTCGCTGACCAGCACGCTGTGCTCGCCCTTGCCGTCGTCGACGACCTTGCCGGGCGAAGCGGAGGAGAGGATCAGCGCGTTGTCGGACGCGCTGATCGGCGCGAGTCCGTGGCTGTAGGAGCGGAAGCGACGCTCGTAAGGATTGCGGCGCGAGGCATCGACGACGACGAGCTTGGCCTTGGCGCCCTGCTCCTTCATCATGTCGATCACGCCGTCGATCGAGACGCCCTGGCGGCGGACGTCGCTTTCCTTCCAGATCACGGCGTCGACCGGCAGCATGTAGCTCTCGCGTCCGGCCTGCACGCCGTAGCCGCCGAAGAACAGCATGACGACGGTGTCGCGCTTGATCCGGGACTTCAGGCGATTGACGGCGCGGACCATGTCGTCCTTGGTCGCGTCTTCCACCATGTCGACGTCAAAACCGTTCTTGCGCAGGGACGAGGACAGCGCGCGGGCGTCGTTGATCGACTGCGTCAGCGGCGCGCTGGCGTCGGGATAATGTCCATTGCCGATGACCAGGGCGAGGCGCGAGGTCTGTGCGATCGAGCCCGTGATCTGGTCGGTCGAGACGGCCTTGGCGGCGTCGATCGCGCGCATGTTGAGAGCAGCATGGGCGCCGATCACGAGCGACACCGTGCCGATGAGGGCCGCGGCCAACGCGATCGTGCGTCGGGAAATGTCGAGCTGCCTAACATTCATCTCGCTTCATTCCTGTCAGTGCCAAAGACCAGCCAAGCGCGCGCACACTGTTTGAGTAGCGCGATAGCGTCTTTAGGTTTGAGGGATTGGCCGGGGATGTGCCCCCGAATTGCGCGCAATTTGCGGCGCCGCACCAAACAAACCCTTAACCGGATATCGCCTCCCCGGCAATAGATTGCCCAAAAATTGAACTAAGCGGCTGAAGATGTTCGTTAATTCTCCAGGCCAGATTTGTGCGTTTTTGCCCCCCGGCACCCCTTTTCGAGCCTCGATCATGCAGCCTTCGTGCCGGCTTTTTCCGTGACCTCCATCACATTTGAATTTCCTGCGAATCCGGGTAGCCTTTTCAACGACTTGGCAAGGGGGCGGCGCGCAGATGGGAGCGCGCCGGTCCCCGACCAAGGCCCCGCGACCAGGTATTTCATGAGCCTTCATTATTTTGCCGGCGCCGCCTGCCGGGCGCTGACTGCCCGGAAGGACGGCCCCTCGCTTTACGATGTGTGCGATCCCGTATTGTCTGTTACGGCCAGTGGCGATCCGCACCTGGCCAAATTCTACAAGACCGCGCTCGGCAATCCCGCGTTGCGGGTGCTGCTGCGGCGGGCCGGGCTGCCCGAGCTGCGTGACGAGGCCAGGCTGACGGCGCTGCGCGAGGCGCTGGCGCGCGCCCGCGACGAGACCGAGCCCGACTGGGCGGCGGTCGGCCAGCCGGTCGCCGATCTCGTCGACAGCATCGCGCTCGACCATCCGAAGCCGCCGCCGGCGATGTTCACCGGCTCCGCGCCGCCAGAGGCGCAGATCGACGGCGTGATCCGCGACTGCGCGCAGCATCTGCTCGGCTCGTACCGCAAGAACGGTTTCCTGCCGACCTACGCCGCCTTCAACCTGATCGGCGATCCTGATTTCCGCGGCCGCGAGCTGATCATGGCGCTCACGGGCCTCAATGCGCGCGGCTACAAGAATTCCTCGCTGCTGTTCAACCTCGCCCGTGTCTTCATCGCGCGCTCGCCAGCGCGTGCCGTCGTCAATCCGCCCTGGCGAGGGGTCGCGGAGCCGATGTGGGAACCGGTGCAGATCCGCCACCGCTCGGCCTATTACGATGCGTTCTTCATCGAGGCACTGCTGAGCTATGGCGAGACCGGACTCGCCTCGCCGGCCGACAAGATCGCGGCCCAGCGCGCCATCGCGGACATGGTGGATTTCTGCGTGAACATCAGCCGCGAGGAGGTCGAAGGCATCGACGGCGCGCGCTTCAACGTCGTCACCGCCTTGGCGCCCCCACCGCATCCGCGCTTTTCGCGTTACTTCGCGCAGATCAAGCAGGATCTCGGCTTCGGCGTTTACGTGCCGGATTGTGACACCACGGCCTGCTCGATCTCCGCTGCGACGCAGGCCGGCTGCCTTGATGAGATCATCAATCAGCCGCTGCTGGATTTCTACGCCGGCTACCAGGTGCGCGCCGGCGTCAACGAACCGCGCGTGACCGTGCCGCTCAACGACAATATCGACTATGAGGGCGGCGTCGCGACCTGGATCGACAACCTCAAGGGCGAGCGTCCCTACGGCAACGATCTCGATCCGACGCTCAATCTCGACATCCTCGAGGTGAGCTTTCGCAACCTCGCGCGCTGGAGAGTCCTGGAGACGCCGTCGCGGCTCGCCACGGTGCATCGCATCATCGGTTTCCAGAAGCGGCTGGCGGCGAGCGGCGCCTTCGCCAATCCGCGCTCGCACATCTATTATCTGCCCGAGCTCTATAGCGCCTATTTCGGCCGCTGCTATGCGGCGTTCCTGGCGCTGCCGCTGGCGGCGCAGGCCGCGATCGATCCCGCCGGCGATTTCGACTTCATCCGCCATCGCGTGCTGTCCTACGTCAAAGGCGAGCTGATGGCGGCGGAGATGAACGTGTTCGACGCGGCGCTGGCGCTGATCGCGCTCGGCCATCTCGGCGCCGACCCGCGCGCCTTCGCGCCGGCGCTGAACGTGATCGTCGCCGGTCTCGGCGAAGGCGGCCGCCGCGGCCCGTTCCGCGCCTATGAGTGGAACAAGATGAAGACGCCGACGCGGATCCTGGTGGGCGGGCCGGAGGTGACGTCGGCATTCGTGCTGATGGGACTGGCGGTGGCGAAGCGGGCGATGACGCGGGGGTGAGGGCACACTGTATCCGTGCCCCGGACGCAGCGCAGCGCCCCTTCGGCGGTGCGCTGCAGAGCCGGGGCCTATGCCTCCGCGAGATGTGTCTGTAAATTTCTGGGTCCCGGCTCTGCGGAGCGGCGTTGCACGCCGCACCGCGTCCGGGACACGAGCCGAGTGACCGTCGATCAATGACGGGAAGTTGAAAGCCTATCTGTTAGGCATACGCTGGCCCGACGGCCAAAAGCCGACCACAATTGCGCGATCTATCGAGATTTTCATCACACGCGGAACGGCATGCTGCGAAAGATCCTGATTGCGCTGTCCTTGCTCGCTCTCCCGTCGCTGGCCGAGGCCGCCGACATCACCGGCACCGCAAAAGTCCGCGCCGGCGATGCCGTCGTGATCGGCAACACGCGGATCCGGCTCGGCGGCATCGACGCGCCTGCGGTCGACCAGCTCTGCCTCAACACCAAGGCCGAGCGCTGGACCTGCGGCGTCGCGGCGCGCGACGAGCTCGCCAAATATGCCGAGGGCAAGAGCTGGGTCTGCCACACCCGTTCGATCGACCGGCGCGGCCGCACCGTGGCGCGCTGCGAGGTCGGCGGCGAGGATATCCAGAAATGGCTGGTGCGCAGCGGCTGGGCGCTGGCCTACACCCGCATCTCCAAGGACTACGAGCCCGACGAGGCCGCCGCGCGCGAGGCAAAAGCCGGGATGTGGCAGGGTGCCTTCATCGCGCCCTGGGACTGGCGCGTCCGCAACAAGAAGACCGTCATCCTCGGCGCCACCAAGCCGCCCGACGGGGCGCATGCGGTGCTGCTCGCCTCGGCCTCGGGACCGGTGGCGCCTTCCCCCGACTGCACCATCAAGGGCAACGTCAACAGCGCCGGCGAATGCATCTTTCACCAGCCAACCAGCCGCTGGTACACCCAGATCAAGATGAAGATCAGCAAGGGCACCCGCTGGTTCTGCTCGGTCGAGGAGGCGGAAGCCGCCGGCTGCCGCGAGACGAAGCGATAACCAGACCTGCATTTTGGACGCTTTTCCAAGGCCCTCGCCCCGCGTAAAACCGTTGTTACAGCGACCCACCCATCTGTTCTCTGGCAATAAGGACTGACAGCAATGACCGTTCGCGCGGGCCGGGAGTTTCTGGCCATCCCCGGGCCCACCACGATGCCCGACGAGGTGCTGCGGGCGATGCACCGTCCGGCGATCGACATCTACTCCAAGGAGATGCTCGACCTGACCGAGAGCCTGCTCGGTGACATCTCGAAACTGTTTGCGACCAAGGGCAAGTCCTACATCTATATCGCCAACGGCCACGGCGCCTGGGAAGCGGCGCTGAGCAACGTGCTGTCGCGCGGCGACAAGGTGCTGGTGCTGGAGAGCGGCCGTTTCGCGATCGGCTGGGGCAATGCGGCAGCGCTGATGGGCGCCGAGGTCGAGGTGCTCAAGGGAGACTGGCGCCGCGCAGTGCGGCCGCACGAGGTCGAGGAGCGCCTGCGCCGCGACAAGGAGCACACCATCAAGGCCGTCGTCGTGGTCCAGGTCGACACGGCCTCGGGCGTGCAGAACGACATCGAGGCGATCGGCAAGGCGATCAAGGCCAGCGGCCATCCCGCGCTGTACATGGTCGACACCGTCGCTTCGCTCGGCTGCATGCCGTTCGAGATGGACAAATGGGGCATCGATGTTGCGATGTCCGGCTCGCAGAAGGGCCTGATGACGCCGCCCGGCCTCGGCTTCGTCGCCGCCAATGCGCGCGCGCTCGAGGTGCACAAGAAGGCCAACATGTCGACGCCCTATTGGAGCTGGAGCGAGCGCGAGGGCACCGAGAATTATCGTAAATACGCCGGCACCGCGCCGGTGCATCTGTTGTTCGCGCTCCGCAAGGCGATCGACATGCTGCACGAGGAAGGCCTTGAGAACGCCTTCCGCCGCCACAGCCTGCTCGGCGAAGCCGCGCGCCGCGCGGTTGGCGCATGGTCGGAAGGCCAGGTGCTCGGCTTCAACGTGGCAGAGGCCAACGAGCGCTCCAACACCGTGACCACGGTGACCATGAGCAACGGCCACGATCCCGCGGTGCTGCAACGCTATTGCAAGGACAAGTGCGGCGTCGTGCTCGGCACCGGCATCGGCGACCTCTCGGGCCAGGCCTTCCGCATCGCCCATATGGGCCATGTCAACGCGCCGATGCTGCTCGGCACGCTCGGGGTGATCGAGATCGGCCTCAACGCCCTGAAGATCCCGCACGGCAAGGGCGGACTGGAAGCCGCGGTGGCGTATCTCGGCGACGAGGTGGCGGTGTAAGCGCCGCTGTCGTCCCTGTGAACACGGTCTTGTAGCCCGGGTGAGCGAAGCGACACCCGGGATCTTGCAAGACCCCCGCATGTCGCTTCGCTCATGCGGGCTACGGCAGGCTCGCTCGTGGCACGCGATACGCCCCGACCTGCGCCTTCAGCTCATCCAGCGACGCCGTCGGCGTCTTCGGATCGACCCGATACTCCCCGCTTCTCAGCCACTGCAGTACTTTCGCATCGACCGCCGGCGAATGGTGGATGACGTCGCCGTAATTATCGAGATCGTGCGTCACCGATTTGATCGCGCGGAAATCGTGCAGGCGCACGTTGGGAAGCTGCGTCAGGCGCTGCGCCATAAGTGCCGTCAGATCGGTGACGATCTTCAGCGTCTCGGGCGAGGCATCGCGCATCGCGACGAATTGCAGGATCGAATAGGGCGGGAAGTAGATGTCGAAGGTCACGTCGGGGTGGCGCGTGATCAGGCCGACGGCATCGCGCTCGAAATGCCTGGCCATGGCCTCATAGCCGTAGCCTTCGCCGAGAAAGCGGCTGCGTACGGGGCTCGTGATGTAGGCGAAGGCGGCGAGCGTCCTCTTCGCATTATACTCGCGCGCGATGTTGAAATCACGCGGCAGCGCGTAGATGTCGTCGACATCAGCCAGCGCGAACTTGACGGGCAGAAACGGCGCCGCGCGGGTCAGCGGCCCGTGCAACGGCGGGACCGAGCGCAGCAGCGCGAACAGTGAGTCTTTCGCCATCGCCGCGCTGAACAGATAGGACGCGATACCCTTGGCCGTCCCGCGATAGAGATCGACGGACAGATAGGGATCGGCCTCGATGTCGGCCGCATCAACGAAGATGAAATCGTCCATGGCCCAGATCACGCGCCTTGCGCCGCGGTCGATCGCCTGCTCCAGCACAAAACCCTGCTGGCGCGAGTTGGAGCCGGTCATCGCCAGCTTGAGCGAGCGAACGCCGAGCGCGCGGTCGATGTCGCTCTGGCGGAAATGGATCGCGAGCGAGGTGCCCATGAAAACGGTGTCGAATGTCTGGCTGCGGATCAGCCCGGCATTCTGCACGCGCGTGTCATCGGAATAGAAGGCGGTGCGCGAGGGGCGGAACAGCTGCAGGGGATCGACGACGTAGGTGAGCACGGCCGCACCGAGCACGAATGCAATGCACGCGAGCAGAAGGCGATTGAGACTGGTGAACGGCCTGCGCATCAGAACCGGAAATAGATGAATTCGCTGTGGCTCTGGATGCCCAAGATGCCGAACGCAAGCACCAGCGATGCGCCGTAGAGAAACAGCGGCCGCATGCGCCCTGCCCGCAAATTCTCGCCGACCCGGCGATTGGCATGATCGTATCCCAAGATGCCTTGCGTGTTCGGCGCCAGCCACACCAGCGCGGCGTAGACGGCGACCAGCACCAGCGCTGCGATCTCCTCACGGCCGAAGAGGATGTTCGAGGGATCGGCCATGGCGTGGAGCACCCGCAGCGCCCACGCAACGCTCTCGGCGCGAAAGAACACCCAGGCGACGACGACGGCAAGGAACGTCAGCGCTGCTCCGGCGATGCGAGCCGGGCGCGCAAGGGCCGACGGAATGGTTGGCATCAGGGCGTTGAAGGCGTGATTGACGCAGAGATAGGCCCCGTGCAGTGCGCCCCAAATGACAAAAGTCCAGGCGGCACCGTGCCAGAGCCCGCCGAGCAGCATCGTGATCATCAGATTGACATAGCGCAGCAAGCGGCCGTGGCGGTTGCCGCCGAGCGGGATGTAGAGATAATCGCGCAGGAATTGCGACAGCGTCATGTGCCAGCGGCGCCAGAACTCCACGATGCTGGTCGCCTTGTAGGGCGAGTTGAAGTTGACGGGCAGGAAGATGCCGAGCATCAGCGAGATCCCGATCGCCATGTCGGAATAGCCGGAGAAATCGAAATAGAGCTGGAACGTGTAGGCAAGTGCGCCCAGCCAGGCCTGGTCGAAGCTCGGCAAGCGCGCCTCGAAGGCGAGCGCGACCAGTGGCTGGACGCCGTCGGCAAGACAGGTCTTCTTAAACAGGCCGATGGCGAAGATGATGACACCGCACAACATGAGATGTCCGTCCGGATGCTTCGTCTCCTTCCGCTCTAATTGCGGGATCATATCCTTGTGGTGGAGGATGGGCCCGGCGATCAAATGCGGGAAATAAGTCACGAACAGCGCGTAATGCGGCAGCGCATAGGCCGCGACCTGCCCGCGATAGGCGTCCACCAGGAACGCAATCTGCGTGAAGGTGTAGAAGGAGATGCCGACCGGCAACAGGATGTGAACCGCAAGATGCGAGCCGAACAGCGCATTGACGTTCTCGGTGACGAAGCCGGCATATTTGAAGATGCCGAGCACCAGCAGATCGCCGGCGACACCAAGCGCGAGCGCCACCTTTCGGCCTGACGGGCCGAGCTCCGCGACGATCAGGAGATGGCCGACGCCGTAGTTGAAGGCGATCGACAGCAGCAACAGGGCCACGAACTGCCAGTTGCCGATGGCGTAAAAGGCGAGCGAGGCCAGCGCCAGCCAGATCACCGGGGTGAGATTGCTGCGCCGCCCGAGCCAGAAATAGCCGGCCAGCACGACCGGCAGGAACAACAGGATGAACGGGTAGGAGTTGAACAGCATCAGGCTGGACCAGCGGCGGGGATTTTGGTCCGTAAAGCATACAAGCGCCCCATCAACAACCCGGCGACTTGGCACGTTCCTGTCTTTGGCTGCGCTGGCAATTCGTGGAAGCGGGACGATATAAGATGGAACACGTATTGAGATGAGGACCGAGTGACCCAGGCCAAAACCCCTTCCCAGCCCCCCGTCGCCCCGCGCCGGCCGCATTCCTTCACGCGGCACGGGATCACCGTGACCGACGACTATGCCTGGCTGAAGGACGCGCAATGGCAGGAGGTGCTGCGCGATCCCAAGGTGCTCGATCCCGACATCCGCAAATATCTGGATGAGGAGAACGTCTACACCGAGAGCCTGCTCGGCCACACCGCATCCCTGCAGAAGACGCTGGTGCGGGAGATGCGCGGGCGGATCAAGGAGGACGATTCCAGCGTGCCCTCGCCCGACGGCCCGTTCGCCTATTTCCGCAGGTTTCGCGAGGGCGGACAGCACGAGCTGTTCGGCCGCATGCCGCGCGACGGCGGCGACGGTGCGATCGTGCTCGACGGCGACGCGCTCGCCAAGGATCACAAATATTTCAGGTTCGGCGGCAGCCGGCACTCCTACGATCACAAGTTGCAGGCCTGGAGCGCCGACACCAAGGGCTCGGAATATTTTTCGATCCGCGTGCGCGACTGGGCAACGGCCAGGGATCTCGACGACGTGGTCGAGGAGACCGATGGCGGCGTCGTCTGGGCCGCGGATTGCAAGAGCTTCTTCTATGTGAAGCTCGACGACAATCACCGGCCGATGCAGGTGTGGCGGCACAGGCTCGGCACCAAGCAGGCCGACGACACGCTGGTCTACGAAGAGCAGGATGCCGGCTGGTTCACCCATCTGCACGAGAGCACCAGCGGCCGCTTCTGCGTGATCGCCGGCGGCGACCACGAGACCTCGGAGCAGCGGCTGATCGATCTCGCCAACCCAGAGGCGCCGCCGCGCCTCGTCGCGGCGCGCGAGGAAGGCGTGCAATATTCGCTGGCCGACCGCGGCGACCAGCTCTTCATCCTCACCAATGCCGACGACGCCATCGACTTCAAGATCGTCACGGCGCCGCTTTCTTCGCCCGAGCGCAAGAACTGGCGCGATCTGATCCCGTATCGTCCCGGCATCTACCTCATCGACCTCGATCTCTATGCCGGGCATCTGGTGCGGCTGGAGCGCGCCAATGCGCTGCCGGCGATTGTGATCCGCGATCTCGTCTCGAACGAGGAGCATGCCATCGCCTTCGATGAGGCCGCCTATTCGCTGGATACGATGGGCTCCTACGAATTCGAGACGACGAATTTGCGCTTTGCCTATTCGTCGATGACGACGCCGTCGGAAGTCTATGACTACGACATGGGCAAGCGCACGCGCACCTTGCGCAAGCGCCAGGAGATCCCGTCGGGCCACGATGCGGCCGATTACGTCACCACGCGCATCACGGCGAAGGCGCAGGACGGCGCCGAGGTGCCGGTGTCGATCCTCTACCGTCGTGGGCTCAAGCTCGACGGCACGGCGCCGCTGCTGCTCTACGGCTACGGCTCCTACGGCATGGCGATGCCGGCCTCCTTCAACGCCAACCGCCTGTCGCTGGTCGACCGCGGCTTCGTCTACGCCATCGCCCATATCCGCGGCGGCGCCGACAAGGGCTGGGGCTGGTATCTCGACGGCAAGCGCGAGAAGAAAACGAATTCGTTCGACGATTTCGCCGCCAGCGCGCAGGCGCTGATCGCCGCGAAGTACACGAGCGCAAAACGCATCGTCGGCCATGGCGGCTCGGCCGGCGGCATGCTGATGGGGGCGGTCGCCAACCGCGCCGGCGAATTGTTCGCCGGCATCGTCGCCGAAGTGCCGTTCGTCGACGTGCTCAACACCATGCTCGACGACACCCTGCCGCTGACGCCGCCGGAATGGCCGGAATGGGGCAACCCGATCGAGAGCGAGCAGGATTTTCGAACCATCCTGTCCTACTCGCCCTACGACAATGTCGCGGCAAAGGACTATCCGGCGATCCTGGCGATGGGCGGCTTGACCGATCCGCGCGTCACCTATTGGGAGCCCGCCAAATGGATCGCGCGCCTGCGCGCCACCATGAAGGGCGGCGGCCCTGTCCTGCTCCGCACCAACATGGGCGCCGGCCATGGCGGCGCGTCGGGCCGGTTCGATCGGCTGGATGAGGTGGCGATCGTCTATGCGTTCGCGCTGTGGGCGGCGGGGATGGCGCAGGCCGGGGTGTAGCCACACCCACAATCTTGTAGGGTGGGCAAAGCGACTTGTCCGCCGTAGCTCGCAGAGCGACGGCGGAAGCGTGCCCACGATCTCGGACCGTTTCGAACAGAACGTGGGCGCGGCGCAAATGCGCCTTTGCCTACCCTACGGCAGCGCGGGGAGAGGCGAAGACTCACACCGCCCCGTGCGCCTCGACATACAGCGCATACACCGAATGGCTGCTCGCCATATAAAGCCGGTTGTTCTTCGGGCCGCCGAAGCAGAGATTGGCGCAGCGTTCGGGCAGCCTGATGAAGGCGAGCGGCTTGCCGTCCGCGTTGAACACCATGACGCCGTCGAGATCTTCCGGCTTGGCCCTGAGCTGAAACACCTTGCGGCCGCCGACATCGGTCGGCTCGCCCTGCAGCGCGCCGTTGGAGCCCCAGCCGCACCAGAGATTGCCGTCGCGGTCGACGCGGACACCGTCGAGCGAGCCCTGGTCGGCGGCGTCGATCAGCTTGGTCTTGCCGCTGAGCGAACCATCGTCGCCGACATTGTAGCTCCAGATGCTGCGGTTGGGCGTGCCCTTCCATTCAACAATGTAGAGCTTCTTCTCGTCCGGCGAGAAGGCGAGGCCGTTGGGATTGACGAGGTCGGTGAGGACGGCACTGATCTTGCCGTCCTTGGCGATGCGGTAGACGTTGGTGGTGGCCTGCTCGGCCTTCTCTTTCTTGCCCTCCCACTCGCCGTTGATGCCGAACAAGGGATCGGTGAACCAGATGCTGTCGTCGGATTTCACCACGATGTCGTTCGGCGCGTTCAGCCGCTTGCCCTCGAACTTGTCGGCGAGCACGGTGATCTTCCCGTCCTTTTCGGTGCGGGTGATGCGGCGGGTGACGGAATGCTCGCAGGTGACGAGACGGCCTTGGCGATCCCTCGCATTGCCGTTGGCGTAATTGGCATTGGCGCGGAACACGCTGGTCTGCCCGGTCTTCTCGTCGAACTTCATGATCCGGTTGTTGGGAATGTCGGAGAACAGGAGATAGCCGCCCTCGGGGAAATAGGCCGGGCCTTCGGCCCAGCGCATGCCTGATGCGACCTGCTCGACCGTCGAGGAGTAGAGCCGATATTTTGTGAAGCTGGGATCGAGGATCTGGACGGCGGGGTCGGGGTAGCGCTGGTTCGGCGTGAACGGGAACGACTGGGCGCCGGCGGCGCGGGCCAGAAGCGTGGACGTCATTGCTGCGCCAGCGCCGGCCACGAGATTGCGTCGCGTGAAATTCATAAAATCCTCCCTGGTGATAAAAGGCCGGCGCTTGATGTGGCCGGCCTGTTTCTTGACGCGGTTTGGCGCTGGCCTTACCGGCCGTTCTTCTTCCGCCACTCCGCGAAATCGGTGAGCGTCTGCGGATCGGTGGCGGGATAGAGACCGAAGATGCCGCGGCCCTTGCCGACCTCCTCGGTGACGAAATCCTCGAACGCCGTCATCTCGAAGGTCTCGTTGGCGATCTCATCAGCGAGATGCGCGGGGATCACGATCACGCCGTCGGCATCGCCGAGGATGATGTCGCCGGGAAATACCGGAGCGTCACCGCAGCCGATGGGAACGTTGATCTCGATCGCCTGGTGCAGCGTGAGGTTGGTCGGTGCCGAGGGACGGTGGTGATAGGCGGGGATGCCGAGCCTGGCGATCTCGGCGGAATCGCGAAAGCCGCCGTCAGTGACGACGCCGGCGACGCCGCGTTTCATCAGGCGCGTCACCAGGATCGCGCCGGCCGAGGCCGCGCGCGCGTCCTTGCGGCTGTCCATCACCAGCACGCTGCCGGCCGGGCAATCCTCCACCGCCTTGCGCTGCGGATGCGAGCGATCCTTGAACACGTCGATGGTGTTGAGATCCTCGCGTGCCGGCATGTAGCGCAGGGTGAAGGCCTCGCCGACCATGGTCGGCTGGTCGGCACCGAGCGGATGCACGTCCTGGATCATCTGGATGCGCAGGCCGCGCTTGAACAGCGCGGTGGCGACGGTGGCCGTGGAGACGGATTTGAGCTTGTTGCGGGTGGCTTCGGAAAGTTTTGTCATTTGGTCGAACTCTCTCTTTCGTCATTCCGGGATGGCCCGCAGGGCCAGGCCCGGAATCCATAACCACGATCGGGAGTATGGATTCCGGGCTCGCGCCAAGGGGCGCGCCCCGGAATGACAGTGGGGCTAATAAATCGACGGCTCGCCGATTGGCGCGCCGAAATCGGTCTCGAGGAAGTCGAAGTCGCAGCCGTCATTGGCCTGCTTGATGTGCTTGGTGAACATCCAGCCATAGCCGCGCTCGAAGCGGCGCTCGGGCTGCTTCCAAGTGGCGCGGCGTTTTTCCAGCTCGGCTTCGGGGACGTCGAGATTGATGGTGCGCGCGGCGACGTCGAGCGTGATGCGATCGCCGTTCTGCACCAGCGCCAGTGGGCCGCCGATGTAGGATTCCGGCGAGACGTGCAGGATGCAGGCGCCGTAGCTGGTGCCGCTCATGCGCGCATCCGAGATGCGCACCATGTCGCGCACACCCTGCTTCACCAGTTTCGTCGGGATCGGCAGCATGCCCCATTCCGGCATGCCCGGGCCGCCCTGCGGCCCCGCATTGCGCAGGATCAGAATGTGGTCCTCGGTGACATCGAGATTGGGATCGTCGACCGCCTTCTTCATCGAGGGATAGTCGTCGAACACCAGCGCGGGGCCTGTGTGCTTGAGGAAGCGCGGCGCGCAGGCGCTCGGCTTGATCACGCAGCCGTCGGGCGCGAGATTACCCTTGAGCACGGCCAGCGCGCCCTCCTTGTAGATGGGATTGTCGATTCCGCGGATCACGTCGTCGTTGTGAACTTCGGCGCCTTCGATATTCTCGCCGATGGTCTTTCCGGTGACGGTGATGCAATCGAGATGCAGATGCGGCTTGATCTGCCCCATCAGCGCCGGCAGGCCGCCGGCATAGAAGAAGTCCTCCATCAGATACGCATCGCCGCTCGGCCGCACGTTGGCGATCACGGGCACCTTGCGGCTGGCCTTCTCGAAATCGTCGAGGCCGATGTCGAGGCCGGCGCGGCGGGCCTGCGCGATCAGATGGATGATCGCATTGGTCGAGCAGCCCATCGCCATCGCCACCGCGATGGCGTTTTCAAACGCCTTGCGCGTCTGGATCACTTTCGGCGTCAGATCCTCCCAGACCATCTCGACGATGCGTCGGCCGCATTCAGAGGCCATGCGGATGTGGTTGGCGTCGGCCGCGGGAATCGAGGAGGCGCCGGGCAGCGTCATGCCGATCGCTTCGGCGATCGCGGTCATGGTCGAGGCCGTGCCCATGGTCATGCAGGTGCCGTAGCTGCGGGCGATGCCGGCCTCGATATCGAGCCAGTCCTTGTCGGAAATCTTTCCGGCGCGGCGCTCGTCCCAATATTTCCAGCCGTCCGAGCCGGAGCCGAGGGTCTTGCCCTTCCAGTTGCCGCGCAGCATGGGGCCGGCCGGCAGATAGATCGCCGGAATGTTCATCGACGTCGCACCCAGCAGCAGCGCCGGCGTGGTCTTGTCGCAGCCGCCCATCAGCACCACGCCGTCGACGGGATGGCTGCGCAGCAGCTCCTCGGCGTCCATCGCCAGCAGATTGCGATAGAGCATGGTGGTGGGCTTCAGCAGCGATTCCGACAGCGATAGCGCCGGCAGCTCCAGCGGCAATCCACCGGCCATCAGGATGCCGCGCTTGACGTCGTCGACGCGCGACTTGAAATGCATGTGGCAGGGCTGTGCATCCGACCAGGTGTTGAGAATCGCGATGATCGGCCGGTCCTTCCACTCCTCCGGCGCGTAGCCCATCTGCATGGTGCGGGAGCGGTGGCCGAACGAGCGCAGATCGTCGGGCGCGAACCAGCGCGCGCTGCGGAGCTGGTCGGGCGTTATTTTCTTCTTGGTCATGATTGGGTGCCCCATTTCTGCACGGTGTTCCGCTCGATGGCGCGGAAGATCAGGTTCTCGACAAAGAGCCCAATGATGATCACCGTCAAGAGGCCCGCGAACACCGCGGGTATGTCGAGCAGATTGCGGTTCTCGAAGATGAACCAGCCAAGCCCGCCCTGCCCCGAGGACACGCCGAACACCAGCTCGGCCGCAATCAGCGTGCGCCAGGCAAAGGCCCAGCCGATCTTGAGACCGGTCAGGATCGAGCCGAAGGCCGCGGGAATGAGGATTTTCGCCACGTAAGGCAATCCGCGCAGGCCGTAATTGCGGCCGACCATGCGCAGCGTGTTGGACACGCTCTTGAAGCCGGAGTGGGTGTTGAGCGCGACCGGCCACAGCACCGAATGAATCAGCACGAAAACGAGGCTGCCGTTGCCGAGCCCGAACCAGATCAAAGCGAGCGGCAGCAGGGCGATCGCCGGCAACGGGTTGAACATCGCCGTCACCGTCTCGAGGAAGTCGGTGCCGATCCGGGTGGAGATCGCGAGCACGGTGAAGATCGCGGCGAGCGCGATGCCGGCCGAATAGCCCATGAACAGCACCTTCAGCGACGTCCACGCCCGCATCGGAATGGTGCCGTCCTTGACGCGGTCGAACAGCGTGATGGCGGTATCGTGCAGCGTCGGGAACAACAGCGGATTGTCGAGAGCGACGCCGTAGGCTTCCCAGACCGCCGCCAGGAACAGGATGATCACCGACTTGCGGACGAAGCCGTCGTTCCACAACAGCTCGAGCACGCTCAGCTTGCGCTCGACCTCGCCCGCGGCTGAACTGGCGGCGGCAGGCTCGGTCCGCAGCAATATCTTGGCTTCGCCCATCAGAGGCTCCTTCAATGCGCGGTGGCTTCGCCGGCGAACAGGAGATCGTGGATCTCCTTCTCCAGCCGGCCGGCGCTGCCGTCCTCGTTCGAGACCTTGTCGACGTCGATCACCTCGGCCTTGACGCGGCCGGGATGCGGCGACAACAACAGGATGCGGTTGCCGATGCGGATCGCTTCCGCGATCGAATGGGTCACGAACAGCACTGTGAATTTGGTCTCGCTCCAGAGCTGGAGCAGCTCATCCTGGCAGGTCCGGCGCGTCAGGGCGTCGAGCGCCGCGAACGGCTCGTCCATCAAGAGGATATCAGGCTCCATCGCCATGCCCCGCGCGATCGCGACGCGCTGCTTCATGCCGCCGGAGAGCGTGTGCGGATAGGCATCGACCACGCGGGTGAGGCCGACCTTCTCGATATAGGCCCGTGCCTTCGCCTCGGCGTCCCTGCGCGACAGCTTTCGCGCGGTCAGCAGCGGAAACATGACGTTGGCGAGCACGCTCTTCCAGGGCAGCAGCTGGTCGAACTCCTGGAAGATCATCATGCGGTCGGCGCCGGGACCGTGGATCTCGCGATCGCCGATGGTCATGCGGCCCTCGCTCGGGGTCATGTAGCCGCCGACGGCCTTGAGCAGGGTCGACTTGCCGCAGCCGGACGGACCGAGCAGCACGAAGCGGTCGGACTTGTCGACCGTGAAACTCACCCTCTCGGTGGCGGTGACGACTGCGCTGGAGGTCTTGTAGCGCAGCGTCACGGAGCTGACGTCGAGCAGCGCCATCAGTTGCCCTTCAGATCGTGCGCGACGGGGAGATAGTAATCCGTCCAGGCTTTGGGCTGGCTCTTCAGCGTGCCGGTCTTGAACAGATGCGCGGCGAACTTCATCGTGCCCTGCGGCTCGAGATTCCACTCCATCATGCCGGGCTCCTTGAGCAGATCGAGCAGCTCCTCGACCGAGGTCTTGTCGCCGGTGATCTCCTTGTAGATCTCGACCGCCTGCTTGGTGTCGCTGCGGATCAGGGCCTGCGCTTCCTTGGTCGCGTCGCGCACGGCCTGGATGATCTTTGGATTGGCCTCGGCGAATTTGGTGGTGGTGAAGAACTGCGCCTGGCTGAGCGGCCCGCCCATCACATCCGGCGATGACAGCACGATATGCGCGCCCGGCACGTTCTTCAGCTCCAGGAAGGTGAACGGCGGAATCGAGAAGTGGTTGTGCACCTCGTGCTTGGGATTGGACAGCGCCGCATAGGCGTCGGGATGACCGAGTTGAACGGTGTTGGCGTCCAGCTTCGACCATTGATCGGCGCCGAAGGCCTCGGCGGCCGCGATCTGAAGCACGATCGCCTGGGTCGAGACCTTGACGGTCGGCACCGCGATCTTGTCGGAGGGGCCGAAATCCCTGATCGACTTGATGTTGGCGTCGCGGCTGATCAGCGTCATCGGCTGCGCCGAGGTCGCGACGATGCCCTTCACCCCGCCGCGGGTGCGGTCCCACAGCAGCAGAAGATTGCCGGTGCCGGTGTTGAGGATGTCGACGCCGCCCGCGAGCAGCGCATCGGTCTGCGCGCCGCCGCCGGAGAAAGTGATCCATTTGGTGGTGATGCCTGCGACGCCGAGTGAAGCTGCATGCTTCTCGATCAGCTTCAGCTTCTCCATGATGTGGCTCGGCATGTAGAAAATGCCGGGCTGGCGCGACAGCGCGATCTCGGACTTCTGCTGCGCACGCGCCGGCGAAGCCGCCAGCACGGTTGCGACGATCAGGGCGATGGCGGCAGCGCCACGCTGGAATGGCTTGATCATAATTGTTCGTTTCCTCCGACCGCCATTGACGAGCGATCCTGCTAATGCACTAATGCATTAGTGCATTAAAGGCAAGTCCGCCGGAGCCGTCGTCATGGAAACAGCCCATCCCGCGCCCCGCGCGACCCGCCCCGGCGCGCGGCTCGACCGGGCCCGGCAGGCCGCGCCGCAGGTGTTCGAGCGGCTGCGCAACGCCATTCTCGCGCTCGAACTGCCCCCGGGCTCGCCGCTGTCACGCACCGATCTCGCCGCGCAATTCGGCGTCAGCTCGACGCCGATCCGCGACGCCCTGATGCGGCTCGAGGAAGAAGGGCTCGTGGACGTGTTTCCACAGCACGCGACCGTGGTCAGCCGGGTCGATGTCGGCCGCGCCGAACAGGCCCATTTCCTGCGCCAGGCGCTCGAGCTCGAAATCGTCCGGCTGCTCGCGGAGCAACATGACCAGGCCCTGGTCCTCCGCCTCGACCATGTGATCGCGCTTCAGCAGCAGTTCGCCAAGGCTGGAGACTTCGAGAGCTTCATCGCCGCCGACAATGATTTTCACGCGCAGCTTTATGCCGCGGCCGGCAAGCAGGAGCTGTGGACGCTGGTGCGTAGCCGCAGCGGACATATCGACCGGCTGCGCCGGCTGCATTTGCCCTCGCCCGGCAAGGCCCAGAACATCGTCCGTCACCACAAGCTGATCACCCGCGCGATCGAGGCCGGCGACGCCGACGCCGCCCAACAGCATCTGCGCAAGCATCTGTCAGGCACGCTGAGCGAACTCGACAAGATCCGGAGCCATTATCCGGAATATCTGACCGATTGAATCAGGCCGCGTCGCGGCCGCTGCGCCGTTCCGTCGGACCGGTGCGCAGCCTGACGAAGAAGGCCTGGACCTCGGTGGCGAGGCGTTCGGCCGCCCCCGAGACGTGGTTCGCGGCCCCCATCACGTCATCGGCCGAGCGGTTGGTTTCCGCGATGGCGCCGGAGACGGTGCCGATGCTGCTTGCCAGCGTCTGCGTCCCCGATGCCGCCATCTGGACGTTCTGCGAGATCTCGCGCGTCGCCGCGCCCTGCTCTTCCACGGCGCTGGCGATCGCCGCGGTCACCTCGTCGATCCGGCGCATGGCGGTTGCGACCTCCTTGACGGAGGCGACCGCGCTGCCGGTCGAGTTCTGGATCGCGGCAATGTGCTGCGCGATTTCCTGCGTCGCATTGCGGGTCTGGTCGGCCAGTGCCTTGACCTCGGACGCGACCACGGCAAAGCCGCGACCGGCCTCGCCGGCGCGCGCGGCCTCGATGGTGGCGTTGAGCGCCAGCAGGTTGGTCTGGGCCGCAATCGCCTGGATCAAATCGACCACCGAGCTGATGCTTTGCGCGGCTTGCGCGAGCCCCTCGATCTCGCTCTCCGAGCGCGCGGTCACCTCGCCCGCAGAGCGCACGGTCTTGTTGGACAGTTCGATCTGCCGGCCGATCTCGACGATGGAGCCCGCGAGCTGCTCGGCCGCCGCGGCGACGGTCTGGACGTTGACCGCGGTCTGTTCGGAGGCGGTCGCTGCGGACGCGGCTTGGCTCGTCGCATGATTGGCGATGCCGCCGAGGCTCTCCGCGGTCTGCCGCATGGTGCCCGCATTCTCGCCGACCAGCGCGAGCAGGTCGCGCGAGGTCGCGCGAAAGTCCTCGACCGCGTCCTCCATGTTGCGGTTGGCGGCTTCGCGCGCTTCCGCTTCGCGCGCGAGAGACGCCGCCGCCTGCTGCTGGGCGATCACATTGTCCCGGAATTTGGCCACCGCCTGCGAGACCACGCCGATCTCGTCACCGCGCTCGGCGGTCCTGAATTCGACACTTGTGTCGCCGCCGGACAGGCGCGCGGAATCGCTCACCAGCTCGACGATCGGACGGGTGATGGAGCGCGCAACCAGGATCGCAATCACTGTGGCGAGCGCAAGCCCCGCGGCGAGCAGGATCCATTGCAGCAGCAGCAACCGCTCGACCGCGTCGGCCACATTGCGCGCGTCGTCGGCGAGCTTCGACTGCTGGTCGCTCTTCAGACCGCCCGAGCGCTTGCCGTCAGCGTCTTTGCGGCCGTCGAGCAGATCGAGGATGCGGGCGGCGCGCGGCGCGGCTTCGGTGGACAGGATGAAGACCGGCATGTTCCATTGCGGCGTCTGGCGGAGCGCGAAGATCTTCTGCGGCAGCGGGGTGAAGGCCTCATTCGCCTTGACGATGGCCCGGTAAGCGGTCGCCTGCCGTTCGGTGAGCAGATCCGCCTGGGTGCCGACCGATGCGAGCGCGGCCCTGAAGGTCGCCAGCGGCTTTTCGAACTTGTCACGATCGGCGGCCTCGCCCGAGGCCACGTACAGGCGCAATTGCGATCCCGCGGCGGCGAGATTGCCGCGCACATCGGCAAAGGTCTTGAGCAGACGCTTGCGCTGCGGCGTCGCCTCCAGCGCCTCCTCCTCGTCGATCATCGCGGTGATCTCGGCGAACATGGTCGCGATCAGCGGCGCGGCCTCCTTCGCCAGGAGCTCGCTCGCCGGATAGGCCGATGGGGTGAAGGCAGCCAGCTCGGCCTTGTCCTGGGCCTGGCGGAATTCCGCCATCAGCGCCCTGGCTTCGCTCCAGTTGGTCTTGTTCTGCGGATTGGAAAAGCCCTCCGCCATGCGGTCGACCGCGGCGGCCGTGCGATCGAGCTCGGCCCAGACCGCGGCCCGGTCGCGCTTGCCCTGCGCATCGCCCGTCAGCAGGTAGCCGCGCAGCGTCGAAAGCGTGGAATAGAGATTGCCGACGAGCTCCGTGCTGGCGATCGCGACCGGCGCGCGCTGGTCCACCACCGCCCTGATCCGCGACGAAATGTCCGAGACGGCGGCAACGGTGTAGATCACGGTCGCCGCGAGCAGGCCACAGATCAACGCAAAGCCGCCGAGCAGCCGGGTGCGAATTCCGGTGTTCGCGATCGATTTGAACATGAGAGGTCTCGTGCTGATGCCGGTTGGGGAGACGGCTTCGTCGGTTGCCAGAATGCGGAAATGAAATGCGCGAAATACGTTCGGAAACTATCGGAGATTGTAGTCCACGGCCTTTAATCCATCGTGAAGGCCGAGGTTCCGTACAACTACGGCGAGAGTAATATCTCTCGTTTTTGAAATGGGTTACGGTATTCGGAGCCGAAATTTGAACTCATATGCACGCAAGAGTGCGTATGGTATTCGACGGCGTTGGCTACCGGCGCGCCAGGGAAAGGCAATCGCGGCAGACGCGAGGCGCTTGCGGCGCGGCCAGAATCCGCGCAACAATTTCGCATTTGTTGCTTTGATTTGAGGTCGCGGGAGCGTGCCATGCGACCCGGAGGAATTCTGACGTGGCCAACATCCTGATTGTGGATGACGACCCGGCCGTCCAACTCACGATCCGGCTGCTCCTGGAGAGGGCCGGTCATCACGTCACCGTCGCGGGCGATGGCCGCAAGGGACTTGCGCTGTTCGAGGCCAGCCGGTTCGACCTCCTGTTTCTCGACATCTTCATGCCCGGCATGGACGGGCTGGAGACGATGCGTCACATCCGGGTGCTGGCGCCGGCCATTCCGATCATCGTCATTTCCGGCCGTTCGATCACGCCGGATGCCTATGCGGAGCCGGACTTCCTGAAGATGGCGACCAAGCTCGGCGCGGTGGCAAGTTTGCAAAAACCGTTCCGGCCCGACGCCCTGCTCGCCGCGGTCGATGGCTGCCTGAAAGCAGGCGAGCCGGAGGGGTCCGATGTCAGCTCCGGCCACCGATGACGGCGGCGCTTCTGCTCCAGGCCAGACCAGGCGCGGTCATCCGGGAAGCCCTGCGAACATCCGCATGACGCTCGCAACGCGGCTGGCGATCGCGATGATCCTGCTGGTGGCGGTCACCGTGGCCGCAGTCGGATGGCTCGGCTTTCGCAACACCACGCAAGCGGTGATTCCGCGCGTCCTGGAGCGGGTCGGGGCCCAATCGCGCCTGCTCGCGGCCAATCTGGAATCCTATGTTGCCGGGGCCCGCGGCGATTTGATCGGCTATCGCTCTGCCGCGGCGATCAATGGCCTGATCCGCGCTCACGTGGCCGGTGGAATTGACCCTTCAGACGGCGTCTCGGAGCAAACCTGGCGCGAGCGTATCGCCACGCGGCTCGCGGCCGAGATCGAGGCCAAACCCATCTACGGGCAGTTTCGCATCATCGGTCTCGACGACGATCAGCGCGAGCTGGTCCGCGTCGACCGCTCTGGCCCGAATGGAACGGCACGGATCGTCCCCAGCGGCGAACTGGAGCGCAAGGGCGAACGAACGTACTTTGAGGACACGATACGTCTGGCGCCGGGCGAGATTTACGTTTCACCCATCGATCTCGCGACCCGCCAGGGAGGCACCACCGCCCTGCACGTTCCGACGCTGCGGGTCGCAACGCCACTGTTCACGCCGGATGGCAAGCCGTTCGGCATCATCATCGCCAATATCGACATGCGTCCGGCGCTCGACCGCGTCCGCGCGACATCGACCTCGGGGGGCGAGATCTACATCGTGAATTCGCGCGGCGACTATCTCGTTCATCCGGATCGCACGCGAGAATTCGGCGCATTGCATGATCGTCCCAACGACTGGCGCAAGGACTTTCCGTATTTTGGTGCCTTGACCGGTACGCTGGAGGGATCCACGCGCCTCATGACCGACGGGTCGGGCCGGCCGAGCGGGGCGGCGATCGCGCCGGCGCTGCTCGTGGGCAAAGAATGGGTCGCAATCATCGAGACGATCCCCGCGCCGGTGTTCGGCCTCGTACCGGCGGCGATTCAAAGAACGTCCTTACTCGTCGGTATCCTCGCTGTCCTCGCCGCGGCCTTACTCGCGGTGCTGCTTGCGCGCTCGCTAACTCGTCCGATCGGTCGCCTGACCGCGGCGGTGGAGGCCATCGGCAACGGACGGCCAGCCGACATTCCCGTCGATGCGAGCGGCGAGACGGGCGTGCTGGCGCGGGCTTTCGCCCAGATGGTCGAAGAGACGCGGGCGAAGACAGCCGCTCTCGAGCGCGAGATCCGCGAGCATCGACGCACCGAGGCCGCACGAAGCCATCATGCAGCACGCGAGCAATTGTTCAGCGCCGCCGTCGAATCATCCGACGATGCGATCGTGATGCAAACGCTCGATGCCATCATCACGGGCTGGAATCCGGCCGCCGAACGGCTCTATGGTTATTCGGCGAGTGAGGCGATCGGGAAATCCACCGCGATCATCGTGCCGCCCGACCGCCGCGAGCATGGCAAGGGCTATCTGGCGCGGATCGCGCGGGGCGAGCCGATCGAGCGGTTCGAGACGGTGCGCCTGCGCAAGGACGGCACGCCGGTCGAAATCTCGCTCAGCCTCTCGCCGATCCGGGGGCCGTCCGGCGAGATCATCGGCGTCTCCGGGACCGCGCATAGTCTCACCGAGGCGCGGCGGGCCGAGCGGCAGTTGCAGCAGCAGCGCGAAGAGCGCCGGCAGATCTTCGACACCTCGCAGGATCTGATCATGGTCATGGACCCGCGGGGCCATGTCGCGCAGATCAGCCCGAGCAGCGAGACCATTCTCGGCTACCGGCCGGACGAGATGATCGGCCGCAGCGGCGCCGACTTCGTTCACCCCGACCATCTGGCGCAATCGCGCGAGGACATGCGCGCGCTGCGGCGCGGCGAGCGCCCCAAGCTCGCCGACACCCGCTGCTTCCACAAGAGCGGGCACGAGGTCTGGCTGTCCTGGCTCGGCAACTGGTCCGAGCAGGCGCAGCGCTTCTTCTTCGTCGGGCGCGACATGACGGAAGCGCGGCTCGCGCAGGAATCGCTGCGCGAGAGCGAGCGACTCGCCCGAAACATCGTCGAGACCTCGCTCGACGCCTTCATCCAGACCGACGAGACCAGCAGCATCCTGAACTGGAACTCGCAGGCCGAGCAGCTGTTCGGCTGGCGCCGCGACGAGGTGCTCGGCAAGAGCACGATCGACCTCATCGTCGCCGAGAGCGAACGCGACAGGGTCAGGGCCGGCCTGAAGCAATTCCTGGAGAACGAGGACGGCAGGACGCTGAACCGCCGCCGCGAGCTGATGTGCCGCCGCCGCGACGGCAAGGAATTCAAGGCCGAGCTGAGCGTCACCGCGCTGAAGCGCCGCGAAGGCCTGCTGTTCAACGTCTTCTACCGCGACCTCACCGACAAGATCGCCGCCGAGGAGCGCATCCGCCATGCCGAGAAGATGGAGGCGGTCGGCCAGCTCACCGGCGGCGTGGCGCACGATTTCAACAACATCCTCACTGTCATCACCGGCACGATCGAGATTCTCGCGGAGGCCGTCGAGAAGGAGCCGCAGCTTGCGGCCATCACGAAGATGATCGACGAGGCCGCCGCGCGCGGCGCCGATCTGACCCAGCACCTGCTGGCCTTCGCGCGCAAGCAGCCGCTCCAGCCGCGCGAGATCGACATCAACTCGCTGGTGGTAGACACCGCGAAGCTGTTGCGGCCGACGCTCGGCGAGCAGATCCAGATCGAATCGGTGTTCGAGGACGAGAATTGCGTTGCGATCGTCGATCCCAACCAGCTCACCACTGCGATCCTCAATCTCGCGCTCAATGCCCGCGACGCCATGCCCGGCGGCGGCAAGCTGATCGTGGAGACCGGCGCCGCTTATCTCGACGAGGTCTATGCCAGCGGCAACGACGTCCGTCCCGGCCATTACGTGCTGATCGCCGTGAGCGACACCGGCACCGGGATCCCTGCAAACATGCTGCCCAGGGTGTTCGACCCCTTCTTCACCTCGAAGGGACCGGGCAAGGGCACCGGGCTCGGGCTGTCGATGGTCTACGGCTTCATCAAGCAGTCCGCAGGCCACATCAAGATCTACAGCGAGGAAGGCCACGGCACCACGATCAAGATGTATCTGCCGCCCGGCACGACGCCGACAGCCATCGGCGAGGGCGTGACGCCGGCGACGATCGAGGGTGGACACGAGACGATCCTGGTGGTCGAGGACGACCGGCTGGTGCGCGATTACGTGCTGGCGCAGCTGCATGCGCTGGGTTACGTCACCCTGCAGGCCGCGAACGCGGCGGAGGCGCTGGCGATCGTTGCCGCCGGCAAGCCGTTCGACCTGCTGTTCACCGACGTCATCATGCCCGGCAAGATGAACGGACGGCAGCTCGCCGACGAACTGATGAAGACACGCCCCGATCTCAGGGTGGTCTACACGTCAGGCTATACCGAGAATGCGATCATCCATCACGGCCGGCTGGATTCCGGCGTTCTGCTGCTGGCCAAGCCTTATCGCAAATCGGATCTCGCGCGGATCATCCGCAAGGCGCTGAGCGCTTGATTGCTCTTGTGTCCCGAACAAGGCGCAGCGTGCAACGCTGCGACGCAGAGCCGGGACCCAGAACTATCAGCGGTGAAATTTGAGAGATGGGCCCCGGACGCAGCGCATCATTGCGTGATGCGCTGCGTCCGGGGCACGAGTTACGACGCGCGCTGGGCCGCGGTCATCACGATGCGGATCAGATCGGCGGCGTTGCGCGCGCCGAGCTTCTTCATGATGTTGGCGCGGTGATCCTCGATGGTGCGCGGGCTGATGCCGAGGGTGCGGCCGGCTTCCTTGTTGGACGCACCGGAGGCGAACTGCTCGAGCACCTCGCGCTCCCTGCGCGTCAGCGGCTCACGTCCGGGGAAATGCAGGGAGCCGAATTTCGGCGAGGCGTTCTCCGCCTGCCTGCGCGCATAGGCGCCGATCGCCTCGTCGAGCCGGCCGACGATCTCGCTGCCGCGGAAGGGCTTCTCGATGAAGTCCAGCGCGCCGCTCTTGATCGCGCCCACCGCCATCGCGATGTCGCCCTGCCCGGAGATCATGAAGATCGGCGCCGGATAATCCTCGCCGTGCAGCTCCTTCAGAATGTCGAGGCCCGACTTTCCGGGAATGTTCACGTCGAGCAGGATCGCAGCCGGTGTGCGGTTTCGCGCGACGGAGAGCAGCGCTGCGCCGTCCGCAAAACAGATCACCTCATAGCCCGCCGCCTTCAACACCATCGACAGGGTGTCGCGAACGGCAGGGTCGTCGTCGACCACGAAGATTTCACCGCGAGAGCTTTGTTCGGCCATGTGCCACATCCAGTTGGCATGAAGGACTCGCGTCCGCGCCAACCGTTATGGCGTTCGGCGCGGATTCGGCCCACCCGTATTTGTACGGGACATGGACTTAACGCACAAGTAGCGGCAGGGTGCCTAATTGCGGGGTACGGAGAATATCCATGCTAAATTTCGCTAGCACACCCCCGCTCATCGCGATGCCTGAAACTGACAGCCGTCAGTTGATCGTTGCCGATCTTCGCGCCCTGATCACACGGATCGAGAGCAGCATGCGCCTGATCGACGCAGCCATGATGGAAGCTGGCCTGCTGGAAATGGGGTTGGCGCACGACGATAACGGCGATCCGGCCGGTTCCACCGGCATTTTCGTGCTCGACGACGTCACGCCGCGCTATGCGACGGCGAGCGCCGCCCTCAACACCTGCCGGGCGGGCCTTGGCCACGCCCTGCAATGCCTCACGGAATCCGGTAGCCCGGCATAAATCGCGATCAGCGCGGCGCAGCGGCCGCATGGCAGCTCCGCGGCCTAGGCGCGGTGCCGTTCCACGATCGCGTCAGTGGCGACACCACCCCAGGTATGGATCGCCGGAAGGCCCATCGCGGTCTTACCGAGATTGGCGAGGCTGATACGCAAGGCCGCGAGGTCGAGCGGCTTCGGCAGGCTCTGGAGCTCGATCCCGACGGACCGGGCGAAGCTGCGGGCGGCGCTGCGACGCTTGCCGTCCATGCCGCTGATGACGATCACGGCGCCACCGAACTTCGCCGCCGCCATCTCGCGCAGCACGTCGATGCCGTCGCCATCCTCCAGCACGAGATCGAGCGTCACGCAGTCGAAGCGCGCGGCGCGGAGCTTCTCGATCGCATCCGCCACTGACGGCGCCACGGTGACTTCGTGGCCGGCCTGCTTGGCGGCGACCGTGATCAGGCTGCGCTGCGTGGCGTCGTCATCGACCACAAGGAGCTGAAGCGCACGCCGCTCGGCGCCGTCGGGCAGGTTTGAGGTGATGGGGGAAAGAGAACTTCTGGGCATTTCAGTATCCTGAGATTGGGACCATCGATGGATACACGGTTCGCGCTTAGGCCACGTAAAGGTCCTGTCGCGAATTCATTCGGATGTTTTCAGAAAATGTGAAGCAACGGGCCGGAAAAGACGGCGACGGATGCGGGCAGATCACGCCGCTTCGTCGCGGCCGCCGGCTGCGCCGCGCTTCTTCCTGTTCTTGCCGCGCAGGAACTGAATGTCCATCTCGGCGCCGTTGACGCGGACCAGCTCGCAGCGGCGGTAGGCGAGGCCCGTGGACGACAACAGCAGGAAGAACTCTTTCAGGTTCAACCCCTGGATCGAGCCTTCCACCGTGAGGATGGCGTCGGTATCCGAGATCGCGTTGAGCTTGCAGTCGCGGCGCCAGGTGCCGTCGATGGCCATGATGCAGACATCGTAGCCGCGACTGAAAGTCACGCGTTCCGTACCCTTGCCATCCTCGGCCATGTCTATCGCCCTGCCATGGCCGCCATGCGCGGCGCGGCGCCGGCGAGAGCCGGCTTGGCGGCTGCGGCACGCGGATCGTTCGGCTTGTAGAGGCCGCGCCGCTCCGGAATAGGCCGGAACGTATCGGTCAGGCCGACCACGGTTTCGGCCGCCCCCAGCACAAGGAAGCCGTCGGGCTCGATCTGGCGCGCCAGCCGGTTGAAGATGTTGATCTTGGTGTCCTGATCGAAATAGATCAGCACGTTGCGGCAGAAGATGACGTCGAAGGTGCCGAGCTGCGCGAAATCGTGCAGCAGGTTGAGCTGCCGGTGCTGGATCATCGCCCGCAATTCGGGATTGACCTGCCAGGTCTCGCCGGTCTGCTTGAAATATTTCATCAGCATCTGGATCGGCAGACCGCGCTGCACCTCGAACTGGCTGTAGATTCCGGCCTTGGCCTTCTCCAGCACCTCCTGCGACAGATCGGTCGCGATGATCTCGATGCGCCAGCCGGTGAGGGCCGCGCCCATTTCCTTCAGGCACATCGCCAGCGAATAGGGCTCCTGCCCGGTCGAGCCGGCGGCGCACCAGATCCGTATGCTGCGGCGGGCGGCCCGCGCCTTGATAATCTCGGGCATGATGGTGTCGCGGAAATGATCGAACGGGACCTTGTCGCGGAAGAAGAAGGTCTCGTTGGTGGTCATGGCTTCGACCACGTCGGTGATCACCGTGCGCGAGCCGCCTTGCAGCTTCTGCACGAGCTCGCCGATGCCGGAGAGTCCGGCCTTGCGGGCCAGTGGCAGCAGGCGGCTTTCGATCAGATATTGCTTGTCTGCGGAGAGATCGAGACCGGAATTGTCCTTTAGGAACTTACGCAGATACTCATACTCGGTCGGGGTCACGGATGGCCTCTTCGAAGCTGTACTGGAACACTCTGGCCTAAATACGCGGGCCAGACACACTCAGACCATGGCTTGTCCGACCGGGATCAAACCAACTTCAGCGAACTTGTCGGCGATGATGTCTTTGTCGAAAGGCTTCATGATGTACTCGTTGGCGCCGCCGCTGAGCGCCTGGGCAATATGAGCCACGTTGTTCTCGGTGGTGCAGAACACCACCTTGGGCCGGTCGCCGCCGGGCAGGCGGCGCATGTGGCCCATGAATTCGAAGCCGTCCATCACGGGCATGTTCCAGTCGAGCAGCACCGCATCGGGTAGCTGCCGCTGGCAGATCTCGAGCGCCTTCGAGCCGTCCTCGGCTTCGGTGACTTGGAATTCCAGGCCTTCCAGGATCCGGCGCGCGATCTTGCGAACGACGCTGGAATCATCAACCACCAAGCAGGTCTTCATTTTGGTTCTCCGGCTTCGATGTTTCGTTGGCTCACGCAGCCATCTGCACTTTGGTTTCGAGCTCGAGGACGCGATCGACGTCGAGGACGACCATGAGCTGGCCGTCGAGGCGATGGACACCGCCGGCGAGCTTG
>NZ_JAVAYN010000275.1:0-243 GCF_054863025.1 Bradyrhizobium sp. 23AC | reverse complement strand
AAGCCAACAGCTCCCATACCAAACGCTTTAAAACGACGTTCACTGGCGTGGCGTTTTTTGAGTGATTTAGCAATACGCAGTTGCGTTTTCTCACGTAGCTTATTCGTATCGCTCATTGATTGAGTTGAGGTTGGCATAATACTGTCCATGAAATTACTCATATTGTTCGCGGTATTTACGTACGATGACTAACGCAATGACGTTAAGAAATAGGGTAATCACAAACAGCGTTAACCCTAAGGC
>NZ_JAVAYN010000274.1:0-245 GCF_054863025.1 Bradyrhizobium sp. 23AC | reverse complement strand
AACGCCGATTCGATTTATCACGAGCGATCATCCTGTCGTTTTTTACAATCAGTACGCTGAGCATCGTACGATACGAAGCAATACCGGGCTCGCCAGCAAAGGTCTTCAGATCTTTTACCCCATATCGCCTTATCACATAATAATTTTGTACGACGAAGCAATCTACAAAATTGGGGCTAAGAAATCGACATCGGTAGACGTAACCAGTGTCTCTGATGTTCAGCAATTGAACGACCTCCAATGGC
>NZ_JAVAYN010000273.1:0-245 GCF_054863025.1 Bradyrhizobium sp. 23AC | reverse complement strand
GTGCTCGGTGAACCACTGGAAGGCGTCGTCCGCCAGCATTTCCGTCCACAGATAGGCGTAATAGCCCGCGGCGTAGCCGTTACCCCAGATGTGCTGGAAATAGCTGGAACGGTAGCGCGGCGGCACGTAGCTGAGATCGACCTTGTCTTTTTGCAACGATTCGGCCTCGAACTTGTCCACGTCTTGCTGCGGCTGGTCGGCGGTCAGCATGTGCCAGTGCATGTCCAGCAGCGCGGCGGACAGCA
>NZ_JAVAYN010000272.1:0-245 GCF_054863025.1 Bradyrhizobium sp. 23AC | reverse complement strand
CTCTACATATGCGATGTTGATCTTGGGATTGGCCGGGTCGGGAAGTAGCCCGAGACCGTACACGCTCGACCCGAAGTCGTGCATCGTGTCGGCCATGAAGCGGGTCAACTGTGCTTTGGTCTTGATCGCGTCGACGCGCGCGAGCTCAGGCTTCAGTGGCGCCTCGTCAAGCTGCTCGAGGCGCGCCTCGTCCATGTAGCTCGCGTAGAAGGCACCCAGTTGGCTGTCCTTCGGCGCGGTCATCA
>NZ_JAVAYN010000271.1:0-245 GCF_054863025.1 Bradyrhizobium sp. 23AC | reverse complement strand
CTCAAAAACTCCCTTGCTGTTTCAAACGGCAAGGGGGTTTCTTTTATTGCGCCAGCTGATGAAAGTCAAAAGGCGTCACTGGTATATTGTCCTCAATTTCCTTTCGAAAACGCGCCAGCATGGCGCTTTCGTCAGCGCTTAGTGTTTGGAGATCAAATGCTTGATGTAAAAGCCCATAAATAAGCATATGACGCAGCATAAGAAAATCTGGTATTGTAGCCTGCCATGCGTCATCAAGCTCATGC
>NZ_JAVAYN010000270.1:0-245 GCF_054863025.1 Bradyrhizobium sp. 23AC | reverse complement strand
AATCCTGCGCAAATGCGTCCATTGCGGCTTCTGCACCGCCACCTGTCCCACCTATGTGACGCTCGGCAACGAACTCGACAGCCCGCGCGGGCGCATATACCTGATCAAGGACATGCTGGAAAACGGCCGGCCCGCCGATGCCGAGGTCGTCACCCATATTGACCGCTGTCTCTCCTGCCTTGCCTGCGTCACCACCTGTCCCTCCGGCGTCGACTATATGCATCTGGTCGATCACGCCCGCGCCC
>NZ_JAVAYN010000269.1:0-246 GCF_054863025.1 Bradyrhizobium sp. 23AC | reverse complement strand
AGCGCGCGACGCCGATCGAGCTGCTCAAGCGCATCGGCTTTCTCGATCCCGAAGTCTCGCTCTCGCACTGTATCTTCATCGCCGGCCACAGCTGGACCGCGTTCCCGTTCGGCGACGATCTCAAGATCATCGCCGATTCCGGCGCCTCGGTCGCCTACAGCCCGCTGAAATATTTAAAGCTCGGCATCGTGATGGAGTCGTTCGACAAGTATTTGAAGGCCGGCGTCAACATGGGCATCGGCACCG
>NZ_JAVAYN010000268.1:0-246 GCF_054863025.1 Bradyrhizobium sp. 23AC | reverse complement strand
CCGTCGCCACATAGCTGTCGGCGTAGCCCGTGCCCTGAATGCCCTCGATCGAACGCAGCGTGTCGGTGCCGATCGACCCGTCGCCGGTCGCCGTGCCCGCAGCCATGTCGACGCTGACACCACCCGTGACCGTGCTGAGGCTGTTGTAGATGGCCATGTCGAAGCCGGTGCGGCCGTCGATGTAGTCGTCGCCGCCAAGACCGGTGAAGTTGTTGTTGAAGCTGCTGCCCAGCAGCGTGTCGGAGA
>NZ_JAVAYN010000267.1:0-246 GCF_054863025.1 Bradyrhizobium sp. 23AC | reverse complement strand
CCGTCGCCACATAGCTGTCGGCGTAGCCCGTGCCCTGAATGCCCTCGATCGAACGCAGCGTGTCGGTGCCGATCGACGCGTCGCCGGTCGCCGTGCCCGCCGCCATGTCGACGCTGACACCACCCGTGACCGTGCTGAGGCTGTTGTAGATGGCAACGTCGAAGCCGGCGCGGCCGTCGATGTAGTCGTCGCCGCCAAGACCGGTGAAGTTGTTGTTGAAGCTGCTGCCCAGCAGCGTGTCGGAGA
>NZ_JAVAYN010000266.1:0-247 GCF_054863025.1 Bradyrhizobium sp. 23AC | reverse complement strand
AGCTCATTCCCGGCACCACGCTATTTAGCGCATCTTTTTCATACTCCGTTTGAATTGTATAAAAAGCGGCTAATCGCTCATCTTCTGTTGAAACAGTTGCTGAAAAACGATTGCCATCTATTTCCGGAATGCTTTCAATCACTACTGAACCAGAAAATGATTTTTCTTGTGCGGTATGATTCGCTTCAAGAGACTGATGAACCATAAACATGAGTGTATAAATCGTTCCACACAAGCTAACGATTAG
>NZ_JAVAYN010000027.1:0-87548 GCF_054863025.1 Bradyrhizobium sp. 23AC | reverse complement strand
ATAGTGACGACACATGATCGCCCCTCTTGGATGAGCCGGGATGGGCGACACATACGCCGAAACCGAATTTCGGTAAAATATTTTCGGCGACGAGGATTGACAGAGCGCGACACAGGCTCGTTGCCGTAGCCCGGATGAGCGCAGCGACATCCGGGTTTCCACAAGCACTGTCCCGGGTATCGCTGCGCTCACCCGGGCTACGAGAGCACCGACGCATCAAAAAAGGGCGGCGCAAAGCACCGCCCTTTTCGCGCAACCCATTCCGGGCCGCATTGAAAACAGCCGCTCAGTAGCCCGGATCGTAATAGAACGGACTGCCGCCGCCGTAATAGCCTTGACCGCCGTAATAGCCCTGACCGCCGTAGTAGGGACGCGAACCATAATAGCGGTTCTCGTAGTAGTCGCGGCGCCGCTGCTCGGCGATCACCCCGCCGATGATCCCCGCCGCGGCGCCCATGAAGGCGAGGCCAGCGGCGTTCGACCCGCGCCGATAATAGTGGCGACGCCGGGCTGCGCTGAAATCGGTGACGTCCGAGGAGCCCTGCCCTGCCGTGACGGGCTTCGCTGACACTGCCCCGGGGGACGCCGCAGCCGAGGGCGATGCGGAAGTTGCGACCAATGCCAGGCTTGCGAACGCGGCCAGCACCATGTTGCGGCCGGCTGCGGAAATCATGGGTCTCACAGTCATTTTGACCTTCCTATAATCTTGCCGATGCTCTTGCCAAACGTAGGGATCTGCAAACCGGATTCAATGCGCAAACCGTTGAGATGGTTTCATGTTCGCGGCAATCTGCCACGCTTTGAACGATTGTAAACCGAACGACCAACTCGCAGCTTGAACCATCGAACCTGAGCGGATAATGAACAGCCGCGACCGTTTTTCGGTCGCCGTAAGCGTTTCACGTGAACCAACGCATCAACCGACGCCGTCGGGATCGATGCCATTTGCAGGGTTCAACGTGACCGACGCGTCCTTTTCCAAGAGAAATCAGATGATTGTGGTTCGCAAACTGCCGGCGCGCTATGCGCCGATCGTGATGCCGTTCGTGCTGTCCATCCTCATGACGGCCGTGGTGTCGGTCATTTCGACGCTCCGGAGCCTAGGGGCGACGCCGGCATTCCTCGCGACCTGGCCGGGCGCCTGGGCGCTGTCCTGGCTGGTCGCCTTTCCGACGCTGCTGCTGGTGCTGCCGATGGTGCGGCGGATCGTGACGCTCGTCGTCGCGGCCTCGCCCCAACCAGGCCGATAGCCAGGAGCGAGCGCCTACGACAGCGCGCCGAGCACGCCGCGCGTCGCCTTGTCGATCTCCTCGACATAGCGGCGGCGGGCGAAGTTTTCGGTGAGGAAGCCGACCACCTTGCGGCTGTCGGTGGAATCCACCACCGCCAGCATCTCGGCTTCGGCCTCGTCGAACACCGCCATCGCCGACTTCACGTTCATTTCCGGGATCAGCACGATGTCGATCAGGCGGGCGAGCTCGATCACCTGGATGTCGTCGGCGATGGTGTCGAGGTCGCTGGAGAACAGGTCCGGCAGCAGGACCAGGCCTACATATTCGTCGGAATTGTTGACGATGACGATACCGGGCCGCGATCCCAGCGCGAACTCGCGGCGGACGGCGGCGATCGTCGTGGTCGAGGGCACCTTGCCGACGTCGGAGCGCATCAGCCGCTCGACGGTGAGATTGCGCAGCCAGCCAACGTCATTGGCGCTGCGGATGGTCTCGCCGCGAAGATGCAGGCGCCAGGTCGAGAAGGAATGGCCGAACATGAAGCGGACGCAGATCGAGGTGACGATGCAGCCGGCGAGCACCACGGCGGTGACGTCGACATTGCGGGTCATCTCGAGCACCAGGAACGACAGGGTCAGGGGGCCGCCGACGATGGCGACACCGAGCGTCGCCATGCCCGTCAGCATCGCCACCAGCGGATCGATGGCGAAGTTCGGGCTGATCAAGAGCAGCACCGCGGCAAAGAACTTTCCGATCAGGCTGCCAACGAACAGCGAGGCGAAGAACAGGCCGCCGCGGAAGCCCGAGGCGAGCGAGACCAGGCAGGCCGTCACCTTGAGGGCGATGATCAGCGCGATCAGGCCGATGGTCATGTCGTGAAAGAGATCGAGCACCATGGCGCCATGGCCGGCCGCCAGCACCTGCGGCGTCACGATGGCAAAGCCGCCGACGATGAGGCCGCCGATCACCGGCCGGAGCCAGATCGGCAGCCAGGCGAACAGGCGCTCGAACATCGGCGAGGAGCGCATCACGGCGATGCCGACGCCGCTGGTGATGAGCGCAAGCCCGATCAGGGCCAGATATTGCTCGACGCCGACGGCGCTGACCTTGGGTATCTCCAGCGAGTATGGCGCGCCGCCGAGCCATTGCGCGGTCAAGGCGCCGGCGAGCGAGGCCGCGAGGATCGGGGCCGCGCTGCCGACCGAATAGACGCCGACGATCAGCTCGCAGGCATAGAAGGCGCCGGTGATCGGCGCGCCGAACGCCGCCGCGATCGCAGCCGCAGCGCCGCAGCCGACCATCAGGCGCAGATCGTTGCGGCGCAGATTGAAGAACTTGCCGAACAGCGAGGCAATCCCCGAGCCGATCTGGGTATAGCCGGCCTCGAGGCCGACCGAGGCGCCGCAGCCGTTGGAGATCAGCGTCTGGCTCGACACGATGACGCTGTCCCGCATCGACAGATTGCCGCCGCGCAGCGCGTTCGCCTCGATCGGGTCGACCGCGTTCGAAATCTTCATGCGCCGCCGCGACCATTCCATGATGCCGAGCGAAAGCCCACCCAGCGCCGGCGCGATCAGTGCCGCCCACGGGCTGACGCTCGCGTGGGCCGACAAGTGGACATCGACGGGAATGCCATAGATCACCACGTGCGCGATCTGCGCGATATGCGCCATCAGCGTCACCACCGCGCCGGCCAGCGTGCCGATCACCAGCGCCAGCGGGATCAGGTAGAACTCGTTGCTGCGCAAGAGGGCGCGCAGCCGAACCATGGTGCGGTTCGTCCCCTTGCGATCCACGAGATGCCTGATCCGCACGAACACCTTCTGCCTGCCCTACCCTTCCGACAGGCCGTAGCCGGCCATGCGCTGGCGGACCCGCTCAATCTCGGCGCTGGGAAGCAGCGGCGGCTGTCCGATCTGGAGGCAGCCGTGATATTGCCGCGCCAGCGTTTCGACCTCGACGGCGAGCCACATCGCCTTGTCCAGCGTCTTGCCGATCGCGATCATGCCGTGATGGTCCAGCAGGCAGGCAAGCCGCCCCTCCAGCGCCCGCACCGCATGTTCGGACAGCTCCACGGTTCCGAACGTCGCATAGGGCGCGCAGCGGATGCTGTCGCCGCCGGCCGCCGCGATCATGTAGTGCACCGGCGGAATCTCCATGCCCATGATCGCCAGGATGGTGCAATAGGTCGGATGGGCGTGCACGACGGCGTTGACGTCATCCCGCGACTTCAGGATGTCGCGATGGAAACGCCACTCGCTCGACGGCTTCTGATCGGGCGCATGTGTGCCGTCCATGGCCATGAAGACGATCTGGTCCGGCGTCATGGCCTCATAAGGCACGCTGGTCGGCGTCACCAGGAGCCCGTCCACATGCCGGACAGAGATATTGCCCGAGGTGCCCTGGTTGATGCCGAGCGCGTTCATGCGCCGGCAGGCGTCGATGATGGCCTGTCTCTTGGCGAGCTCTTCCGCTGTCGTCGACATCCCGATTTCCTGACGATGGGCTTGTTAGACCGGGAGTACGTCAAAGCAATATGGCAGTGCAAGCGAAAGCGGCCCGGATCCGGTGCCACCTTGTCGCCCCTCCCGCCAAACCACGAAATCGACGGCAAAATCAACGAATTCACGGATTGTCGCAGCCCTATGGCAGGCTGGTCCTGACCGCCGCAATCCCGTTGATCACGAACTGCACGGAATAGGCCGCGAGCAGCATGCCGAGGACGCGCGAGATCACGGCATTTCCAGTGCGGCCGAGGGTCTTCGCGATCAGGTGAGCCGAGACGAAGCACAGCATGCAGAGCAGGCAGACCGAGAGCACGACCGCGATGATCACCGCGAGTCTCGCCCCATAGCCGGCATCGCCGGACAGCAGCAGCGTGGTCGCAATCGCGCCGGGGCCGGCCATCATGGGGATGGCCAGGGGAAACACCGCGACATCGGAGGCGTGCTCGGACGTCGCCTTGTCGGCCTCGCGGGCCTCGCGATGCGGACGATCGCCGAAGATCATCTGGTAGGACACGCCGAACAGCAGCAACCCGCCGGCGATCTGGAAGGCGGGGATCCCGATCCCGAGCTGGCGCAGCAGCCAGTTTCCGACCAGCGCGATCACCACCAGGATCGAGGCCGCGATCAGCGGCGCGCGCAACGCGATGGTTCGTTTGACCTTGTCGGGCATGCCCCCGGTCGCGGCCAGGAAGGCCGGCGCAAGGCCGACCGGATCGACCACCAGCAGCAGCGTCACGAAGGCGGACAGGGCGAAGTCGAGCATGTGTCGGTGGGGTCCTTGGACGCTGGAACGATGGCTGCCGGGCTGACTTAGCCCAGCAAAGCCGCTTTGGAAATCACTGGAGGCGACAATGAGCGACAGTGGAATCGGAATGCTTCTCGGCCAGCTCTCGGCCAACCTGCTCTGGCTCTGGTTCATCGGAGCCTTCGTGCTCGGCGGGGTCCTCGTCTATGGCGTGATGAAGGCCGGCCACCTCAGGCGCAGCGAGCGGGCGCAGCTCGATCGCAACACCGAGGCCCGACAGCGCCAGGAAGATCCCTATAAGCGCCCGACCTGAACGGTCGCCGCGCGCGCCGGTTGCAGTTTGGAACTTTCGTTCTCCAACCGGCTTTGATCGGCTGAGGATTGGGGAAGGAGATGCCTTCCCCGCGTCACCTCAAGAGGAGGACATATGGCTAAACGAGCGAAGAAACGCGCAACCAAGAAGACCGCAGCGCGCCGACCGCGTCAGGCGCCGAAAATGCTCAGCGACCTGTTTCTGGAGACGCTGAAGGACATCTATTTCGCCGAGAACAAGATCATCAAGACGCTGCCGAAGATGGCCAAGGCCGCGCAATCGAAGGATCTGACGGCCGCTTTCAACAAGCACCTGCGTGAGACCCAGGGCCAGGTCAAGCGTCTCGACCAGATCTTCAAGATGCTGGGCAAGCCTGCACGCGGCAAGCCCTGCGAGGCCATCAACGGCATTACCGATGAAGGCGCCGAGATCATGAAGGAGTTCAAGGGCGCACCGGCGCTCGATGCGGGTCTGCTCGCGGCCGCGCAGGCGGTCGAGCACTACGAGATTTCCCGCTATGGCACCTTGCGCACCTGGGCCGAGGAGCTCGGCATGCAGGACGCAGCAAGGCTGCTTCAGGCGACGCTGGACGAAGAAGAGGCGACCGACCATACGCTGACCGAGCTCGCCACCTCGGTGATCAACCTCGAGGCGGAAGAAGATTACCGCGCCGCGGCCTGACGCGCGCCCCTGCCGATGACGAAACGCCGCGGCCAAAGCCGCGGCGTTTGCTATTGCGATCGCACGACGGCGCATGGCACGTCAGCGCCACCGCACTGGATTTCCCGGGAACCAGCCCCATATGCAGGCTTTCCCACCCCTGAGCCCGCATCATGCAACCCAAAAATCCCCTCGACTGGATGCTGTCCGAAGCCCTGGACCAGCTGACGCGCGCCGAGCGGCTGCGCCAGCAGTTCGGCCGCCAGGAAGCCTGCTGGGAGCCGCCGATCGACGTGCTCGAAACCGAGCATGAGCTGCTGATCCTGGTCGCGCTTCCCGGCGTCAATCCGGACAATGTCGAGACGGTCATTCATGACGGCGTGCTCGTCGTCTCCGGCCAGCGCACGCTTCCGCCGGAGCTTCGCAACGCCCGCATCCACCGGCTCGAGCTGCCGCAGGGGCGTTTTGAGCGCCGCATTGCATTGCCCCTCGGCCGCTACGCCATCAGCCGCTTCGTGATGGACGGCTGCGTCGCGCTACGCCTCGCCAAATCCTGAGGTCGATCATGGCCACCGAACAGATGAACAACGAACAGACCAATAACGACGTGAAGATCCCCGAAGACGCGCTGATCATCGTCGCCGTACGCGACATGGTGCTGTTTCCCGGCGCGATCGGGCCGATCGCGATCGCGCGGCCGAAATCGATCGCGGCGGCGCAACAGGCGCTGCGCGAGCAACGGCCGATCGGCATCGTCCTGCAGCGCAATCCCGAAGTCGACGATCCCACGCCGGACGATCTCTACCGGGTCGCGACCATCGCCAACATCGTGCGCTACATCACCGCGCCCGACGGCACCCATCACATCGTCTGCCAGGGCGTGCAGCGCGCGCGCATCCTCGACTTCCTGCCGGGGACGCCGTTCCCGGCCGCGCGGATCCAGCAGATTCCGGAGCCGACCACGACTTCGCCCGAGATCGAGGCGCGCGCACTGAACCTGCAGCGCCAGGCGATCGAGGCGATCGAGCTGCTGCCGCAGGCGCCACCTGAGCTCGCCGCGATGTTCCAGGGCACCACTGCGCCCGGCGCGCTGGCGGATCTGGCGACCTCGTTCATGGACATCAAGCCGCAGGACAAGCAGGAGGTCTTGGAGACCATCGACCTCGCCTTGCGCGTCGAGAAGGTGTCCAAGCATCTGGCCGAGCGGCTGGAGGTGCTGCGCATCAGCAATGAGATCGGCCAGAAGACCCGCGCCAGCTTCGACGAGCGACAGCGCGAGGCGATCCTGCGCGAGCAGATGGCGACCATCCAACGCCAGCTTGGCGAGGGCGACGGCAAGGCGGCCGAGGTCGCCGAGCTGACGTCCGCCATCGCCAAGGCCAACATGCCGCCCGAGGCGGACGCGCACGCCAGGAAGGAGCTGCGCCGCTACGAGCGCATGCCGGAGGCGGCCGGCGAAGCCGGCATGGTCCGTACCTATCTCGACTGGCTGATCGAGCTGCCCTGGGCGCTGCCTGCGGAGAAGCCGATCGACATCAAGGAGGCGCGAGCCATCCTCGACGCCGACCATTTCGGCCTGGAGAAGATCAAGGGCCGGATCATCGAATATCTGGCGGTGCGCAAGCTCGCCCCGCAGGGCAAGGCGCCGATCCTGTGCTTCGTCGGCCCGCCCGGCGTCGGCAAGACCTCGCTCGGCCAGTCCATCGCGCGTGCGATGAATCGCCCCTTCGTGCGCGTCAGCCTTGGCGGCGTGCATGACGAAGCCGAAATCCGCGGCCACCGGCGCACCTATATCGGCGCGCTGCCCGGCAACATCATCCAGGGCATCAAGAAGGCTGGCAGCCGGAACTGCGTCATGATGCTGGACGAGATCGACAAGATGGGCCGTGGCGTGCAGGGCGATCCGTCAGCCGCCATGCTGGAGGTGCTCGACCCCGAGCAGAACGGGACGTTCCGGGACAATTACCTCGGCGTGCCCTTCGACCTGTCGCGCGTGGTGTTCATCGCGACCGCCAACATGCTGGACCAGATCCCGGGTCCACTGCTCGACCGCATGGAGCTGATCAGCCTCGCCGGTTACACCGAGGACGAGAAGCTGGAGATCGCGCGGCGCTATCTGGTGCGGCGGCAGCTCGAGGCCAACGGCTTGACCGCCGAGCAGGCCGAGATCGAGCCGGAGGCGCTGAAGCTGGTGGTCAAGGGCTACACCCGCGAAGCCGGCGTGCGTAACCTCGAGCGCGAGATCGGCAAACTGTTCCGCCATGCCGCGGTGCAGGTCGCCGAGGGCACGGCCGCGAAGGTCGTGGTGGGGGCGAAGGACATCGCCACCGTGCTCGGCCAGCCGCGCTTCGAGGGCGAGATCGCGCAGCGCACCAGCATTCCGGGCGTGGCCACCGGCCTTGCCTGGACGCCTGTTGGCGGGGACATCCTGTTCATCGAGGCGTCGCGTGTGCCCGGCCGGGGCGGCATGATCCTGACCGGCCAGCTCGGCGAGGTCATGCGCGAGAGCGTGCAGGCGGCGCTGACGCTGGTGAAGAGCAAGGCCACGCAGCTCGGCATCGATCAGTCGGTGTTCGAGAAGAGCGACATCCACGTTCACGTTCCGGCGGGCGCAACCCCGAAGGACGGACCGAGCGCGGGCGTTGCGATGTTCACGGCGCTGACGTCCCTGCTCACCAGCCGCACGGTGCGAAGCGACACCGCCATGACCGGCGAGATCTCGCTGCGCGGCCTGGTGCTGCCGGTCGGCGGCATCAAGGAGAAGGTGGTGGCGGCTGCGGCGGCGGGCCTGAAGCGGGTGATGCTGCCGGCGCGCAACAAGCGGGACTATGACGACATCCCGAAGAGCGCGCGGGACAGCCTCGAATTCATCTGGCTGGAGCGCGTCGACGAAGCCATCGCCGCGGCGCTCGAGCCGGCCGAGGTCAAGGTCGAAGCGGCGGAGTGAATGCGATGAAGAAACTGCTGGAGAAAGCGAAGAGATCGCGGACAACGCAGCGGCTGCGCCAGTTGCTCGATCGCGCGATCGACCGGGTTCACGATGGGCTGGCGGCGCCAGGACTAGGTTCAAGGCCGCAGCTTCAACCCATTCCGGTCCGGGTGAAGCGCCGCAAGGGTTGAGCCCTCCGTCTCAGGCCCCCGCGGCTGCCCCAATCAAAAGGCCCCCTCCGACCGAGGGGGCCTTTGCGTTGTTAGCCCACGGCGTCCTTGGCCGCCTTGACCGGGCGGGCGCGGACGATCTTGCGGGCCGGCTTGGCCTTGAACATCATCTCTTCACCCGTGAACGGGTTGGTGCCCTTGCGCGCCTTGGTCGCGGGCTTCTTGATGACCACGAACTTGGCGAAGCCCGGCACCAGGAACAGGCCGTTCTTCTTGAGCTCCTTGTGACCGACGTCGGTCAGCGTCTCCATGACGTTCTTGACGTCGCGCTTGGAAAGCTCTGTGGCGGTCGCAATCTTTTCGATCAACTGCGATTTGGACATTTGGGTTGCCATCGTGTCTCCTCTGATTCGTGACGGCTGCATATTAGACCAACCGGCGAAGGCCTATAGCCTTCTGCACAGTTTTGTCGCGGTTTTACGGGCATTTTTGGCCCTCTGTGGCAAAAAACCCTGCTTTTTAGCTACTTCCGGAGCGGGAGAAGCCTCAGGCAGCGGATTTTACCTTGTTTCAAAGGCCCGCACGCAACCTTGCTAAAGCTGATTCGCCGCTTTCGACAAGCGACGAGGTGCCTCTTTGTGCGCGGAGGAGCGCGTTTCGCCCTAGAAAATAAGGCTAGATCGTCGCGTTGTGGCGTCTCACCTGCTCCCTCACCCTATTCCCACAGGGGGCGCGGCGAGCTTCGCTCGCGCTAGATACGCTCGATGATGATGGCCGGAGCCATGCCGCCCGCGGCGCACATGGTGACGAGACCACGCTTGAGGTCGCGCCGTTCGAGCTCGTCGAGCACGGTGCCGATCAGGATCGAGCCGGTGGCACCGATGGGATGGCCGAGCGCGATTGAGCCGCCATTGACGTTGACCCTGGCGCGATCGAGCTTGAGGTCGCGGATATATTTCTCCGCAACCACTGCAAACGCCTCATTGATCTCGAACAGGTCGATGTCGTCGACGGTCAGGCCGGCCTTCGCCAGCACCTTGCGCGTGGCCGGCACCGGCGCGTTCAGCATCAGGGTCGGCGAGTCCCCCATGTTCGCCATCGCGACGACACGGGCGCGGGCTTTAAGGCCATGCGCCCTGGCGTAGGCGGGCGAGGCCAAGAGGATCGCGGCGGCGCCGTCGACGACGCCGGACGAGTTGCCGGCGTGATGCATGAAGTCGATCTCGAGACCAGGATATTTCTGCAGGATCAGGCCGCGATAGGTCGTGCCCTTGTCGTCGAGCGCATAGTCGGCGATCGCCGGGAAGGCCGGCTTCAGGCTGCCGAGGCCCTCCATCGTGGTCTGCGGCCGCGGATACTCCTCGTGGTCGAGCGCGAGGCTGCCGTCCTCGCGGTGGACCGGCACGAGGCTCTTCTTGAAGTAGCCGTTCTCGATCGCGTGCGCGGCGCGCTTCTGGCTCTCGAGCCCAAGCGCGTCGACGTCCCTTCGCGTGATGCCTTCCAGTGTCGCAATCGCATCCGCGCAGACGCCCTGATGCGACTGCGGATGACGCGCGCGCAGGCGCAGATTGCCGCCGTCCATCATCATCGGGCCGCCGCCGCGGCGTCCTTCCATCGACATCATCTCGCAGCCGCCGGCAATGACGAGGTCTTCCGCGCCTGCCATGATCGAGGATGCCGCCATGTTGACGCTGGTGATGCCGCTTCCGCAGAACCGGTCGAGCGTCACGGCGCTGGCGCGCACGTCATAGCCGGCATCGAGCGCCGACATCCGCCCGAGATCGCCGCTTTGGGTCGCGACCTGCGCGCTGCAGCCCCAGACGATGTCGTCGACATCGGCGGTGTCGATGCCGGTCCGGTCTGCGAGCGCGCGCAGCACGGTGGCGCCGAGCTGCTGCGGATGAATACCCGAAAGTGCTCCCTTGCCGGCCTTGCCGACGCCGCGCGGGGTCCGGCAGGCATCGATGATCAGCGCGTCAGCCATTGGCGTTGTCCTCTTGTTGTGGGTTGTTGAGGACGGTTCTGAATAAGGGGGAGAAGAGAGTCAATGCGCTGCTGCTGCACTCCCTCTCCCCGTTCTTACGGGGTCGGGACAAGCTACGCTCGCCCTAGGAGGGTTGGGGTGAGGGGCTGCCTCGGCAAAAACGGTAACAGACGGACTCGCGGAGGCTCCCCCTCACCCGGATTTTCCGCTCCGCGTAAAATCCGGCCTCTCCCCGCTCGCGGGGAGAGGCGAAGACATCACGCCCCCGCCGCGTTCTTCGCGATCACGTTGCGATAGAAGCTAGCGCTGAGTTTCGGCGTGCGGACCTGGGTGTCGAAATTGACGTGGTACAGCCCGAAACGCTTGTTCAGCCCATACACCCACTCGAAATTGTCCATCAGGCTCCAGAGGAAATAGCCGCGCACCGGCACGCCCTCGGCGGTGGCCCGCTGGAGCTGGGCGAGATAGTTGCGCAGGTACATGATGCGGTCGGTGTCGTAGATCTTGCCGTCGGGCGTGACGACGTCGTCGCCGGAGGCGCCGTTCTCGCTGATATAGATCGCATCCGTCTTCCAGATCTTTGCCGCCAGCTTCGGCACCCAATAGAGCGTCTCCGGCCCGACACGCAGCCAGTCCGAGTTCATGTGCGGGAACGATTTCGGAATCGGCAGCGGCATGAAGCCCGCCCCCTGGTCGGAGGCCACCACATAGTTCTGCGGCGCGTAGATGTTGAGGCCGAGGAAATCGACCGGCGAGGAGATGATCTTCAGCTCCGCATCGGTGTATTTCGGCGCGTTGGGGCCGGCGAATTTCAGGAAGGCGTCGGTGTAGCGGCCCGTCATGATGACGTTGAGATAGCCGGCGTTCATCTCGCGCAGCGCGATCTCGGCGGCACGAACGTTCTCCGGCGTGTCGATCGCGGGCGCGCAGGCATCGATGTTCTCGGCCGGCCCCACTCTGGTGCCGCGGCGGCCATGGGCGCGCACCGCCTGCACCGCGAGCCCGTGCGCGAGCGCGCTGTTGTGCCTGATCTGGTTGACCTCGGCTTGCGGCAGCGTCACGCCCGGCGCATCGATGCCGATGCCGTAACCGAAATAGACGAAGCGGCCGCTCTCGTTCAGCGTGAACACGTTCTTGACGCGGTCGGTCAGATGCTCGGCGACATAGGCGGCGTAGTCGCCGAAGATCTTGCAGGTTTCCGTCGAGCGCCAGCCGCCGAAGCGATCCTGCAGCGATTGCGGCAGGTCCCAATGATAGAGCGTCAGCCACGGCTCGATGCCGTTCTTCAGGAGCTCGTCGATGAGACGGTTGTAGAAGTCGAGCCCTTTCGGATTGGGCTTGCCGTCGCCGTCCGGAAACAAGCGCGGCCAGGCCACCGAGAAGCGGTAGGCCTTGCAGCCGAGCGCCTTGATGAGCGCGATATCCTCCTTGTAGCGGTGATAGTGCTCATTGGCGCGGTCACCATTGGTGCCGTCCTCGATCTTGCCGGGGATGCGCACGAACTTGTCCCAGATCGAGGCCCCTCGCCCGTCCTCGTTGACCGCGCCCTCGACCTGATAGGACGAGGTCGCCGTGCCCCAGACGAAGCCCGCCGGGAAACCGCCGCCGCTGCGCGGCGGCGATGCCGGCCTGGCGTCGGCGAGATCAAGCGGACTTGTCACTCCGGCTGCGGACAACCCCGCGAGCTTCGCGAACTGGCGACGCGAGACCTTGTCCGACATTGATGCTGCTCCTGAGATGATTGCTGCGGCCGCACAATGGCGGGTGGCGAGCGGTTTGAGAAGCGAGGTTTCAGGGTAGAGAGACCGGCGCGTTCCGCGTCATGCCGCGTCCAGCGCTTTCAACTCGTCAGCCGCAGCGATGATCGCACCCCGAATCTTGACGAAATATTCGGCATCGATCCGCGACGCGAGCCAGTCCAGCTCGCCCGTATGGCCGTACTCATTCACCTTGCGGACCACGCCTTCGCTGATCAGCACGTTGAGGCAGCGCCGGACGTTCGAGCGCGGGAGCCCGAGATATTTGGAAACGTCGGAGGCCGTACGCGGCGGTGCGCCGAGTTCGTCGCTCACGCGAATCATCATCGCGACCAGTAGCTCTTCAAACACGGCGCCGAGGTTCTTGCGAGGATAGCCGCTGCGCATCGCCACGAAGCACGTCACCAGCAACCTGCCGACAATCGCCGATTGCTTCTCGCGCTTCGTCACTGCTGCATCTGAATTGTTTGGGATTTCTCCGGCCATTTTCGCCACCATTGTCTTCGCTCGCGATTGTGTTTAGCTGGCGCATGCTTCGGCCGCAAATGAAGCTGTGTTAAGCTGGAGCACGTGGCTCATGCGTCGGCATCTCAGACAGACTTCCGCGAACGAGACGGTCTTTGCGATTATTGTGACCTGTTTCGGGCTTTTGCCGGTCGCCGTATTGCTGGTTGCTCTCTTCGTTAGGTAAACCTCCAACCTTACTCTTCGGTAAGGCGCGGATCGGCAGACGCTCCCCATGATTTTCGCGAACTGGCGACGCGAGACCTTGTCCGACATTGATGCTGCTCTTCTTCGCGAGCTGTTGCGCGCACGATGGCGAGCCCGGCTGCGCTACGGTCCCCTCATGAGGAGTCCGCCAAAATGGGCGCCTCGAAGGATCGGCCGCTGGAACGCCGATTTGCAAATGCGATAGGCCGAACCCTTGAGGGGGGACGAACAAGATCAGCGCGAACGCTTCGGCAGCTTTGGCAGCTTGTCGGGATTGAATGCCCCGAACTGCTCGGCTCGTTCACTTGCCGGCGGCTGCTGTTCGGTCAGAATGAGAGTGCCCTTGAGGATCATTCCCGGCACTTGTTGGGCCGTCGCGGTGTAAGTCGCGATCTTGCCGGGGCAATTTCCCTCGATGTCCAGGGTGAGTTCGTCTTCCACGCCGAAGACCGTTGCACGTCCGTCGGTATGACGCTTCGTTGATACGGTGGCGGTGAAGCGATCTCCATCGACCCGGCACGAGCCGTGATACGTCATCAGGCTGTCACGGCCCCAGATCTGCCCGTCTGCGACATGGACGATCCCGGTGCCCTGGTCGATCGGCGTCTTGTACCACGCCGCATATGTGCCGTCCTTCAGCATGGGAGCAGTCTCCTGACATTCCCACGCAACAATCCGCATGATTAGCGCTAAGAAACCGTTAATCACGCGGCCCGTGCCAATCCGGCCTTTCCTTGCGCAGCTCGGCTTCAAGCTCCTCGACGATGCCGTGAAGCAGGCACGCGGCGAGCGGATCCGTCACCTCCCGCTCCAAGCGCCGATAACGCGCGATCTGGCACTCCTGCTCCATCAATTGGCGCTCTGTCATCACACGGGCCCTCCGACGAACTGACGCGGAGACAGCCAGGCAGTTGCATTAAAATTTTCAGATCATTTGACATGGTTTCCGGTTGGTAAAGACGACGCAGCCGCGGGCCAACCTTCCAACGGCAGCCCTCCTCTAGGAGACCAGACGAAGCCAGACGTCTCTGCTTGCCAGCGTGCCGTTCGGCGTGGCGATCTCCATGTCCACGACGTGGAGAGAGCCGGGCTCGTCTCCATAGATGTACCTGAGGTGCCACATGGGACCCAGGTCCGGTGAAATGACAAAATCGTCCAATCCATCGGTGATATCTCGAACGGCCTCGCGATGCGTCAAAGGCCCAGAAAACATCGCATCGATCAGGTCGGCGAGGCTCATGCCCTCGATGAGCATAAGTCGCGCAACCTCGTCACCGTAGACGTGCCGAAGCGCTGAAACGATAGCAGCGACGGCATCCGGATTCTTCAACGCCACAGCAAAGCGAGCCTCCGAGCCCATCATGCCGGAGGCGGGATATTCTGCAAGCTCAGCGTACGCTATCGCGGAACAGGAGGCGCTGCCTCCGGCCGCGGCGCTCGGAGCCGATGCTTCGGCCGCTGGCCTTGCATACGGCACCGTGCCTAGAACGTCACCCGCATCCCCGCGTAGAACGCGCGGGGCCTCGCCGGGCTCAGTGAGCGCGGGTCGGTGAACTCGGCGCCGCCGTTGGTGAAGTTGGGCAAGGCTTCACGGTCGAAGAACTGTCCGTAGGTCGCGTAGCGCTTGTCGAAGATGTTGTCGATCTTGCCGTAGAGCTGGATGTTCCTGGTCACCTGGTAGGAGGTGTGGAGATTGAACACGGTATAGGACGGCAGCTTCGCGAACTGGTTCGATTCGTCGCCGACCAGGTATTGGCTGGAGACGAACAGCGCGTTGCCGCCGACCTTCCAGACGTCGGTCACGGCATAGTCGATGCCGACCTTGATGCGGTGGCGCGGGATCGCGGGAAGCTGGTTGCCGGGTGAGACCTGGATGGTCTCGGTGGCCGGATCGGCAAACGGGCTTTCGGAGCCCAGCTCGAGCGGATCGAGGAAGCGTGCGTCGACGAACGCATAGCTCGCCTGGAACTGGAGCGTGGGCGACTTGATGTTGACTTCGGCCTCGAGACCCTGCCGCCGCGTACGGCCGACATTGGAGAAATAGCCGAAGCCGGTCCGTCCGACCGCGGGTATCGCGACGATGTCGTCGTTATTGGTGGCGCGGAATCCGCCGATCTTCCAGCCGAGCGTGCCGATGTTCAGCTCCTTGGTGCCGCGCAGGCCGGCTTCGACGGTCCTGGACACGACCTGCTTGAGCGGCGGATCGGAGACCAGAAACGCCGCAATGAGGCAGGGCCGAGCTGGATCGGAGCAACCGAGCTCGAGTGGCGTCGGCACGCGGTTGGCCTCGGAATAGCCGGCATAGGCGGTCAGCCCCGGCGTGATCCTGTACGTGCCCCCGATCACCGGATTGAAGCGGGTGAAGGTGTGATCGCCGTTGAGATCGGTTCCGAGCTGATCCTCCAGCGTGATGCGCGCGACATTGAAACGGCCGCCGCCGGTGATGGCGAAGGCGTCCGTGACGTTGAACGTGTCCATCGCATACAGGCCGTTATATTGGTTGACGGTCCGCAGCGAGACCGGACCGGCAACCGTTTCCGGCTGACCGGTCGGCCCCAGGAAGAGGCCGCTGCCGCTGACGACGTAGTTTTCTCCGATCGAGCCGATCTCGGCGGTGGCGTTGTAGCGCGTGACGCTGGCATCGTAAGTCGCGCCCATCACGAAGCGATTGTCATGCCCGAACAGTTGATCGGTGTTGGTGGCCTGGCCCGACACGCCGAAACTGGTCGAACGGATCGTGCTCCGGTCGATCTCGCCGAGGATGGTCCCCAACGGATACGGATTGACGAGCTGCGCGCCGTTGGTGCCATTCGCCGGCGTCGTATCGTCGCCGAAGCACAACAGCCCCAGGGCGGCGCATTCCTGCACGTCGGTCGGATTGCCGTCGACGAGCTTCTGCTCGTACCTGCGCACATGCGCGGTGCCTTCGAGCGTCCAAGTCGGCGTCGGATCGGCCTTTCCGGTCAGATTGAGATAGCCGACGCGGTTGGAGGTGGTCTGCGGCGTGGTGTAGGTCGCGCCCCAATATTTGTCGAGCAGCTCGGCTGGAACGGTGGCGCTGGCGCCGAAATCGTTCTTGGCGACGCCCATATTGGCGTGGAATTCGCTGTCGCCGGCCTTGTAGCCGACATCGCCGTAGAAGCGCCGCACGGTTGATTGCGAAAAATTGCGGAAGCCGTTGTCGCGCAAGCCTTCGAGCGCGGCATAGACGCCGTAGTTCTTGTCGACCTGCTTGCCCCATTGCGCCGAGCCCTGGACGCGGCCGAACGAGCCGCCCATCACGTCGATCTCGGCGCCCTGATAGGTGAAGCCGTCCTTCATTTGCAGGTTGATGGCGCCGCCCAGCGCGTTGAGGCCGAAGGCGGGATTGTTGGTCACCAGCGTCACCGACCTGATCGCGGCGGTCGGGATCAGGTCCCAATTGACCGCGTCCGAGAAGGCTTCGTTGATGCGGACGCCGTTCTGGTACACCGCAAGGCCTTGCGGCGTGCCGGTCACGGGCGAAGCCACGAAGCCGCGGAATTCGACGTCCGGCTGGAACGGATTGCCGGTGACCTCGGTGATGTTGACGCCGGCGATGTTGTCGCGCAGCGCGTCGGTGACGTTCAGCGAGCCGGTGCGCTTGATTTGGCTGGCATCGACGGCGTTGATCGCCGACGGGACCTTGTCGACATCGAGACCTCTGCCGGTGCCCGGCGCGGTCGGATAGACATAGATGCGGGTCCGGGGACTGGCGGACGAGGCCGCTCCGATATGCGCGACCGGCCGCGTCGGCGCGGTGCGCCTCGCCACCGACGGCGGCGGCGCCGCCACTTCGACCGGCGGCAGATTCTGGACGTTGGTCTCCTCGTCCTGCGCGGCCCCGGCGGGGCTCACCAAGACCACCCCGGACACCAGACCGGTCGACACCGAGGCCATCAACAAACGACGCTTGAACGAAAGAACCTTGCCCATCCCCGCCTTCCCATCCGTGACCACCGGCTGTTTTGATTTTCGCCGATTGGTCGGAACGAGTGTATTCGGCAGTCGCAATCCCGCCAGCCACAAAAGGTCGGGCAATATCGGCTCCCGTTTTCCCGACCAAATCGGGAATTATTCCCGATCGCTTCGGCAGCGGTCAGGCGGCCGCGGTCGGAACCAGCGCTTCCACGGTCAATCCGCCATCGCCGGAGACGACGTTGAGCGTGCCGCCCAGCGCCAGAATCCGCTCGCGCATGCCGACGAGGCCGAAGCCGAGCTTCTGGCCTGGCTCCATGCCACGGCCATTGTCGCTGACCCGCACCCGGGCGCAGAAGCGACCGTCCTGCGCCATCTGCCGCGCCGGCTCGATCACGACATTGACCGAGGTCGCGCCGGCGTGGCGGAACACGTTGGTGAGCGCCTCCTGCACGATGCGGTAGATGGTGAGGTCGGCGGTCTCGCCGGTGACCCCGAGCGACGGCGAGATCACGGTCTCGATGGCGACATCGGGATGCGACTCCCGCCACAGCCGCGACAGCGATTCGAGCGCCTGGCGCAGCCCGAGCTCGGCGAGGCCGACGGGCCGGAGCCGTTCCAGCACGCGGCGATTGAACTGCTGCAGCGCGTTGATCTGCTCCAGCATGGCGCTGCCGTGTTTTCGCACCGCCTCCGCACTCGGGACGCGTCCATCCGCCTGCTTCGCCAGCGCGCCTGCATGCGCGCGCAGCGAGAACAGATACGGCCCGAACTCGTCGTGGAGCTCGCGCGCGATCTCCTTGCGCTCGATGTCCTGGAGCGACACCGCCCGCTCGGCGAGGCGCCGCTTGTCCTCTACCGCCTCACCGAGGGTTGCGGCAAGGTGGTTGAGCTTGGTGCAGATTGCGGCGAGCTCCGGCGCGCCGCCCGGTGCGACGCGGGCCTCGTAATGTCCGCCTTCGAGCTTCCCCATTGCCTCTGCCAGCGACTGGAGTGGGGCCAGCGCCCGGCCGACCACTTTCATCATCAGGAAAAACAGCGCCAGCGCGATTGCCGTGCCGACCTCGAGCTGGGTCACGATGCCGTCCCAGATCTCCGCGATCTCGTCATCGGGATGTGAGGTGATCAGGAGCGAGCCGGGCTTGCCACGGATCGAGACCGGCACGCTCACCGCGGTCTGCTCGGGATGGACCAGGCTGACGAACCAGGCCGGCGGCCCGCTTGTGTCGCTATCGGCATCAAGCCGGGGCGGCGTCCGCGCATTGCCGCCGGTGTCCCGAAGCGTGATGCTGACATGGCGCAGACGGCTGAGGTCGCGCGCGATCTGGTTCAGCCTGGCATCCGGATCTGGCGCCTCGTTGAGATCGGCAACGATCATCTCGATGAATTCGCGCGCAAGCCGGATCACGCTCTGGTCCTCGGCCTGCACGCGGGGACCTGCCTCCGCGACCTGGCGGCCGATATTGACGGCGAGCCCCAGCGCCAGCAGCAACGCCAGCAAGAGGTTGATGCGCCCGCGCAAGGATAGATTTTGCCACATTGGTGTCGCCCGTGCCTCGCCAAGCCTCGCCCGCCGCTATCCGATGACGTTGACAGCGGCGAAGCGGCGGATATCTAATCGGAAGCGTACAGCAATCCCGGCCGGGCGCGAAACAGGCCGACGCTGTCACAAGGAAACGCCTATGCGCATTCTGATCGTCGACGATCATCCCATTGTCGCCTCCGGCTGCCGTGCCGTGCTGGCCGACGAGGGCGAGATCGAGATTCTGGAGGCCGCCGACGCCGAAGACGGCGAGTGCGTCTTCATCGTCGAACGCCCCGACCTCTGCATCATCGACATCAATTTGCCGACCGTCTCCGGCTTCGAGCTCGCGCGCCGCATCCTCGAGCGCGCGCCCGAGGCCCGTATCATCATGTTCAGCATGAACGACGACCCGGCCTTTGCCGCACGCGCGATCGAATGCGGTGCCAAGGGCTACGTCTCCAAGACCGGCGACCCCGACGACCTCGTCGAGGCGATCCGTGCCGTCGGCGGCGGCGGCACCTACCTGCCGAGCGCGATCGCGCGCAGCATCGCCTTCGCAGGACCGACGCTGGCGCAAAGCCCGCTGTCCAAGCTGAATGCGCGCGAGATGGAGATCCTGCGGCTGCTCAGCGCCGGCAAGAGCCTGTCCGAGATCGCCTGGCTGGTGCAATCGTCCTACAAGACGGTAGCCAACACCTCGTCCATCATGCGCCAGAAGCTCGGGGTGAAGACCTCGGTCGAGCTGGTGCGGCTGGCGATCGACAGCGGTGTTGCCTGACGCAGGCAGCTGCCACAAATTCGGTCACACAAGCGTTGCAATATTGATGTGGTGAGATGCCACGGAGTGAAGGCATGACGATTCAGACTGTCTCGACCAACAAATCCTACGGCGGCGTGCAGGGCGTGTATCGCCATGCGAGCCAGGCGACCGGAACCGACATGGTGTTCTCGGTCTATGTTCCGCCGCATGCCGACGGCGCCAAGCTGCCGGTGGTCTGGTATCTGTCCGGGCTCACCTGCACCCATGCGAACGTCACCGAGAAGGGCGAATTCCGCAAAGCCTGCGCCGAGCTCGGCCTGATCTTCGTCGCGCCGGACACCTCACCGCGCGGCGCCGACGTGCCGGGCGATGCCAACAACGCCTATGATTTCGGCTTAGGGGCCGGCTTCTATGTCGACGCGACGCAAGAGCCCTTCGCGCGCAACTATCGGATGTGGAGCTATGTCACCGACGAATTGCCGAAGCTCGTGGCGGGAAATTTTCCCGTCGACGCCAAGCGGCAATCGATCATGGGCCATTCGATGGGCGGCCATGGCGCGCTGACGGTGGCGCTGCGCAACCCGCACCGTTTTCGCGCCGCGAGCGCGTTCGCGCCGATCGTGGCGCCCTCGCTCGTGCCCTGGGGCACCAAGGCGCTGACCGGCTATCTCGGACCGAACAAGGACGCCTGGCGCGGCCACGACACGGTGGCGCTGATCGAGGACGGCGCGAAGTTTTCCGGCTTCCTGGTCGACGTCGGCGAAGCCGATAATTTCCTGAAAGAACAGCTCAAGCCGGAGCTGCTCGAAGCCGCCTGCACCAAGGCGGGCATCCCGCTGACGCTGCGGCGGCAGGCGGGTTATGACCACAGCTATTATTTCATCTCGACCTTCATGGGCGATCATCTGCACTGGCATGCGGAGAAGCTGAAGGGGTGATCGGCTTTCTTCTCCCCTCGTGATGAGGGGTATCTCTCCGCGAGCGCAGTATCGTAGGGTGGGCAAAGCGAAGCGTGCCCACGATTTCTCTCGAATCATTGATTGATCGTGGGCACGGCGCAAGTGCGCCTTTGCCCACCCCTACGATTCCCAATTCGCTGAGAGAATATCCTACTCCCGCTTGCCGTAATTCGGCGCCAATAACCGGTTGCGGATCAAATAGCTCATCGTGCGGGTCCAGGCTTCATCCGTGTTGCCGCGCATGTCGGCGCTGGCGGCGGCGATCATGTTGCCGGTCTTCACGTCGCGCAAATAGATGTTGAGATTGATGATCAGGTTTGAGACCTTCTGCACCATGCCGGTGATCTCGAGGTCAGCGCCCAATTCGCCGGCGAGCTTGAGATCGCAGCCGCCGCAGGCCTGTAAGTTGGCGTGGCGGGCGGCATCCCTGACCGGCGCGATGTCGAGCACCTGGAACCTGCCGGACTCCGTCAATTCCTTGCGCAGCTGCTCGCTGATGAGCACGAGCCGTGCCTCTTCGGCCCTGGAGCCGTAGAACTCCCCGGGCAGACTGGTGTCGATCAGCTCGAAATCGAACACGGCAAGCTTCGGTGGATCGGCGCGCGCGAGCGAAGGCGTCAACAGCAAAGCGGCGATCATCATCAATGCTCGCATGATCGTGATTCCAGGCCTCGCGCGCACAGGGACGAAATGCGGGGTTGCATGCCCCGACAAATCGGTCATGCTCGAAGCAGAGACAATTCTCCACCTGCGGTCAAGCCGGGGAGATCGTTCGGAGGAAACATGATCCGATGGTTGGCCGGTCTGATCGGCTTTGCTCTTGCTGCGACGAGCGCGCTCGCGGCGGAGCCTGCCCTGATCGGCGTCGGCTATCTCGGCATCGCCGGCACCAGATCCACACTGTCGCTGGTCGAGCAGCCCGCGGAGAATGACGGCTTCGCGGGCGCGCGTCTCGCGATCGAGGACAACAATACCACCGGCAAATTCCTGGGCCAGCGGTTCGCGCTGGAAGAGCGCCGCATCAAGGAAGGTGAGGACGTCGTCCAGGCTGCGACCGCGCTCGCGGAGAAGAACGGCTTCATCATCACCGACCTGCCGGCCGATGCGCTGCTGAAAGTCTCGGACGCCTTGCGCGACCGTGGCACGCTTCTGTTCAACGCAGGGGCGATCGACGAGCGGCTGCGCGAAGCCGATTGCCGCGCCAACGTGATCCACACCGCGCCGACACGGGCGATGCTGGCGGATGCGCTCGGGCAGTATCTTGTTTGGAAAAAGTGGTCGCGCTGGCTTCTCGTGGTCGGCTCGCATGATGAGGACAAGCTGTTTGCCGATGCACTCCGGCGCGCCGCCACGCGGTTCGGCGCCAAGATCGTCCAGGAAAAAACCTTCGAGGACAAGGGCGGCGCGCGCCGCACCGATAGCGGCGTGACGCTGATCCAGCGCCAGATGCCGGTGTTCACGCAACAAGCCCCTGCTTACGACGTGCTGGTCGCCGCCGACGAGAGCGAGGTATTCGGCGCGTATTTGCCCTATCGCACCTGGGATCCTCGCCCCGTCGCCGGTTCGGCCGGCCTCGTGCCGCGCAGCTGGGACGCGGCGCAGGACCAGTGGGGCGCGATCCAGATGCAGAACCGCTTCGTCAAGCTGAACTCGCGGCGCATGACCGCGCTCGACATGCAGGCCTGGACCGCAGTGCGCATAATTGGAGAGGCAACCTCGCGCACCAATTCCGGCGACGTCAAGAAGGTGACTGATTTCATCAAGGGCCCGGACTTCTCGGTCGCCGCCTTCAAGGGCACGCGGCTGACCTTGCGCGACTGGAATCTGCAGCTGCGCCAGCCGATCCTGCTGGTCGATGGCCGCATGGTGGTGTCGGTCTCGCCGCAGGAGGGTTTCCTGCACCAGGTCTCCGAGCTCGACACGCTCGGCTACGATCGTCCGGAGAGCAAATGCAAGCTGAAGTGAGAACGCAAATGTTGCGCATGTGGCGTGTGGGGCTCTTGTCCGGACTGGCGCTGGCGGCGGCACCCGCGCATGCGTTCATCGCCTATGTCTCGAACGAGAAGAGCAATACGGTCACGGTGATCGACACCGAGAGCTGGACGGTGACCAAGACCATCAAGGTCGGCCAGCGCCCGCGCGGCATCGATTTCACGCGCGACGGCAAGTTCGTGATGGTCGCCGTCGGCGACGACGACACCATCCAGGTGATCGACGCCAAGACGCAAGCCGTAGTGGACAGCCTGCCCTCCGGCCCCGACCCGGAATTGTTCGCCCAGGATGCGGCCGGCAAGATCCTCTATGTCGCCAACGAGAACGACAACACGGTGACCGTGATCGACCTCGAGAAGCGCGCCCGGCTCGGCGACATCCAGGTCGGCGTCGAGCCCGAGGGCATGACCATCAGCCCCGACGGCAAGACGCTGATCAACACGTCGGAAACGACCAACATGGCGCATTTCATCGACACGGCGTCGCGCCAGATCGTCGCCAACGTGCTGGTCGATGCGCGGCCGCGCTTTGCCGAGTTCAAGCACGATGCTTCCGAAGTGTGGGTCTCCTCCGAGATCGGCGGCACGGTCTCGGTGATCGACCCGAAGAAACACGAGGTGATCGGCAAGGTCACGTTCGAGATCCCGGGCCTGCGGAAAGAGGCGATCCAGCCGGTCGGCATCGGCATGACCAAGGACGACAAGACCGCCTTCGTCGCGCTCGGCCCCGCCAACCGCATCGCCGTCGTCGACGTCGCCTCGCGCAAGGTGACGAAATATCTGCTGGTGGGACAGCGGGTCTGGCACATGGCGTTCACGCCCGATGAAAAATACCTGCTCACCACCAACGGCGTGTCGAACGACGTCTCCGTCATCGACGTCGCCGCGCAAAAGGTGATCAAGACGATTCAGGTGGGCGAACTGCCCTGGGGCATCACGATCGCGCCATGACCAGCCCTGCTCCGATTCCCGAACCACAGGAGGCGCCGAAGCTAGAAGCGGCGGCCGAGCCGGCGCTGTCGATCGACGGCGTCAGTCATTCCTATGGGCAGCGGCGTGCGTTGATCGACGTCTCCTTCAACGTGCAGCCGGCGAGCTTTACCGCCCTGCTCGGCCTCAACGGCGCCGGAAAGAGCACGCTGTTCTCCCTGATCACGCGCCTGTTCGGCATCCAGAGCGGCCGGGTCGGCATTTTCGGCCATGACATCAGCAAAAGCCCCGGCGAGGCGCTGCGGCTACTCGGCGTTGTGTTCCAGCCGCGCACGCTCGATCTCGACCTGTCGCTGACGCAGAACCTACTCTATCACGCCGCGCTCCACGGCATCAGCCGGAGCGAAGCCGCCGCACGCAGCGCCGAGCTGCTCGGCCGCATCGGGCTCGCTGATCGCGCCGGCAGCAAGGTGCGGGATCTCTCCGGCGGACAGATGCGGCGGCTGGAAATCGCCCGTGCGCTGCTGCACCGGCCGCGGCTGCTTTTGCTGGACGAGCCGACCGTCGGGTTGGACGTCAAGGCGCGCGCCGACATCATCAGCCAGGTCCGCCAGCTCGTGACGGAGCAAGGCATCGGTGTGCTCTGGGCCACGCATCTGTTCGACGAGATCATGCCCAGTGATGACCTCGTGGTGCTGCACCAGGGCAAGGTGCTGGCGCAGGGGCCGATGAACCGCGTCGTCACCGCAACAGGCGCGCAGGACGTCAACACCGCCTTCATGCGCCTGACCGGCGCGCAAACCCTGCCGGGAGGCGGCGCATGAGCAGCATCACCACGCGTGACGCCCCGCGCGGCTTCTCGGCCCAGCAGTACCTGACCTGCCTCACCGGAATCGTCTGGCGCGAGGGGTTGCGCTTCCTGCATCAGCGCGAACGCTTCGTCTCGGCGCTGGTGCGGCCGCTGGTCTGGCTGTTCATCTTCGCCGCCGGCTTCCGCCAAGTGCTCGGCATCTCCATCATCCCGCCCTACGAGACCTACATCCTCTACGAGGTCTATATCGCGCCCGGGCTGATGGCGATGATCCAGCTCTTCAACGGCATGCAGTCCTCGCTCTCGATGGTCTACGACCGCGAGATGGGCAACATGCGCACGCTGCTGGTGAGCCCGCTGCCGCGCGGGTTCCTGCTGTTCTGCAAACTGCTGGCGGGCACGGCGGTGTCGTTGCTCCAGGTCTATGCGTTCCTGCTGATCGCCTGGTTCTGGGACATCACCCCGCCGTCATCGGGCTATCTGACCGTGCTGCCGGCGCTGATCCTGTCCGGGCTGATGCTGGGCTCGCTCGGTATGCTGATCTCCTCCGGCATCAAGCAACTCGAGAACTTCGCCGGGGTAATGAATTTTGTCATTTTCCCGATGTTCTTCGCCTCGTCCGCGCTCTACCCGCTGTGGCGGGTGCAGGAGGGCAGCCCTTATCTGTACTATCTGTGCGAGGCCAATCCGTTCACCCATGCGGTCGAGCTGATACGTTTTGCACTCTACGGGCAAATCAACTGGATCTCGCTGGCAGTGGTCGCGGCTTGCACAATCGTCTTCATGATCGGCGCAATTCTGGCCTATGATCCCTCGCGTGGGCTGGCGCGACGGGGGCCCGCAGGAGGCGAAGGATGAAGGTTCTGACGATGGCTGTTGTGGCGCTGGCGCTGTCGGGCACGGCCGCGCGCGCGGCCGATCCGCGGTATCCCGACTGGCCCTGCACGCAAGCCAAGGTGCCGGAGATTTCGCTTGCCGCCGTCTGGGCGGGCCCGGCGCTCGACGACGTCCAGAACAAGTGGAAGGACGACGCCAAGGTCAGCGCGCTGGTCGCAAAATTGTCGGCGCGCAAAACGCCGCTCGATGAGGCCGAAAAGTCCGTGAAGGAATTTCTGGCCGCCTCCGCCACTGACAAGACCGCGAAGGCAAAGCTCCTGTTCGCCGGCCTGTTCGACACGCTCAATGCCCAGCGCTCCCAGGTGATGGCCGGGCTCGAACGCGTCAGCCGCAAGCAGCGCGAGTCCGCCGACAAGATTCGCGAGGAGACGATCGCCCTTCATGCGCTGCAGGGCGCGACGCCGCGCGACGAAGCCAAGGTCGAAGCGCTCGGCAACGAACTGATCTGGAAGACCCGCATTTTCGAGGACCGTCACAAGGTCGTGCGATTCGTCTGCGAGGTTCCAACCACGATCGACCAGCGCCTGTTCGCACTTGGCCGCGTGATCCAGCAGGAAATGGAATAGCGCCCGCCTCGCTGGCGCCCACGACAGGTTCCCGGATCGGCCCGGTTAAGTTTTGCCCTGCTATCTGCCGGAACCAAATCGATCTAGGATGGCTTGTCGAAGTGAACTCCAAGACGTCGGGAGGCCTCGATGGGAACCACAAGATTCATCTTTGCGGGCGCTGCGGCCCTCAGCATGCTCGCAACCAGCGCTCTTGCTGACGACATGACCGGAATGGTCATGCGGATCGATCGGCTCAACGGCACGATCTCGATCCAGCAGACGCAGAAAGGCACCGTCGGTGGCAGCGCTGGCGGCGCCGGCGCGCTCCAGGAGTACAAAACCAAGGACGCCGCGATGCTGGAGGCCGTTCATGCCGGCGACAGGGTGAACTATTCTGCGACCGACAACAACGGCACGGGCACGCTGACGAAGCTGCAAAAGCAGTAGGGCTGAGTCTCACCTCGTCATTGCGAGGAGGTCTTGCGACGAAGCAATCCAGGGGTCCTCCCTCCGCGGAAGGATTCTGGATTGCTTCGCGGAGCCTGTCATCGGGCCGCGCTTCGCGCGGACCCGTCGGCTCGCAATGGCGAGGAGAGGCTGCGCGCCTCTCATCGAGACACCTACTGCTCCGGCCGCGGCTCCGGCTGGGACTCGTCGGTGGGAAGCTTGGCGCGCTCCCAGCCGTCGGTGCCGTCGGGGTACCAGGCGATGTTGGAATAGCCATACGCCAGCGCGCGCTTGGCGGCGTTCCAGGACATCCAGCAGTCGGCGAGGCAATAGATCACCAGCAGCGCGGCCTTGTCGCCACGCGAGGCCTGTGCGAGGCCGCGCTGGAGATAATCGTCCATGGCCGGCGGCAGACTGCCGTAGCCGGTATCCGGCAGCCAGATGCTGCCCGGAATGTTCTTGCGCGGCGCATCGCGCCACACCGTGCCTGCGGGAAGGTTCTTCGGCTTCGGCGGGCGCGGCAGCACGTCGACGAACGCACCGCTCTTGGCGCGCCAGATCGCTTCGGCTTCCACCGTGTTAAGCACGCGCGCGCCGACGAGCGTCGCCGGCACCGGTGCGCGATAATTGTCGGCGCGATAACCCTCGGGCTCGAACGGCTCCTGCTGCTGCGCGGATGCCGGCACCGCCAACGCGGCAACGGCGAGCGCAGCGGCAAGACGCCGCCTCATGGTGACTTCTTGGCCGTCTCCGCGCTGAGCGGCCGATCGCTCTCGTCGAGCAGCGGTATACCGAAGTCGACCAGGATCTTGTTGATCTCGCCCTGGTTCTCCTGGATCAGCTTGTTGAGCTGTCGCTTCCAGTTCTGGTCGGCGGGACGCACGCCCATGCCGATGCGATAGACCAGCTTCGGTCCCGTGGTTTCCTTCACCAGCGGCGTGACGTGAAGCGAGCCGACCTTCTTCGCGTAGTAGCCGGCCATGGGTCCCCACAGCACCCCGGCGTCGATCTTGCCGGCGGCGAGGTCGTCGATCATCGCTTGCGCCGAATTGTCGTAGCGCGTGTCGATCATCAGCGGATAGGGTTTTGCATCGCTCATCAGGCCGGCAATGGCCATGTTGGTCGCCGGCGGCGTTCCGGCGACGATGCCGACGTGCTTGCCCTTCAGCTTCGGGTCCTCGAGCGTATCGACGTCCTCGAGCCCGCTGCCGGCCTTGGCGACCAGCGCGTAGGACGTGCGGTAATAGGGATTGGTGCCCTGCACGACGTCATCGCCTTGCGGAAAGCCCATGATGACGTCGCAGCGATGCGCGCCCAGCGTCATCCGCACGAAGCCGGTGGCCTGCGGGAAGAAGACGTAGTCGAGTTTCTTCTTGAGCTTGTCGGCAAACAGCTCGGCCAGCTTGTTCTCGAACCCCTCGCCCTTCTCGTTCGAGAACGGCAGATTGCGCGGATCGGCGCAGACACGTAGCACGTTCGGGTCGACCAGCTCGAACGAGAGGTCGCCGCTGTCATTGGTCTGCGCGATGGCGACATCGCCGAACGCACAGGACGCAACCAGGACCCCCAGTGAAAACAACCAGCGACGATGTCGTCCGGCCTCCGTCATCGCGCTTCCTCCTCGTTTTGTTTGAATGCTATCCATGCAACGCATGACGCGCCATGTTTTGCCAGACTTCGCTGGCTTTGCTTTGTTGCAGTGCAATGCAGCAACCCTTTGAACTGAGGCGGAAAAGTGTCTCGCATCGCTCGAGTGATCGCAGCCTTGTCCCTGCTGGGGACGGTAACGCTAGCACGGGCCGGGGCGGCCGAATTGCCTGTGAGCGAAGTGGCACCGGGAATCTTCGTACACTCCGGGGCCATTGCCCTGATGACCCGCGAGAACGAGGGCGACATTGCCAATGTCGGCTTCATCGTCGGCGATGATGCGGTGGCCGTCATCGACACCGGCGGCAGCCTCCGCGAAGGCGAGGCCCTGCTGGCCGCGGTGCGAGCCCGCACGCCCAAGCCGATTCGCTACGTCATCAACACCCACGGCCATCCCGACCATGTCTTCGGCAACGCGGCCTTCGCCGCCGGTGGCACCAGCTTCGTCGGTCACAGCAAGCTGCCGCAGGCACTCGCGACGCGCGGCCCCTACTATCTCGACAATTTTCGCCGCATCATGGGCAGCGCGTTGATCGATCCCGTGAAGATCGTTGCCCCGACCCACTTGGTTTCGGACACGATGACGCTCGATCTCGGGTCGCGCCGCCTCGTGTTGCGCGCCTGGCGGACCGGGCACAGCGACAGCGACGTCACCGTGTACGACGAGACGACGAAAACCCTGTTCGCGGGCGACCTCGTCTTTCTCCGCCACATTCCGGTCATGGACGGCAGCATTCGCGGCTGGCTCGACACGTTGAAGGAATTGGAGACCATCCCGGCGCAACGCGTCGTTCCCGGTCACGGCCCCGTGAGCGACTGGCCTGCCGCGCTGGCCGATGAGCGGCGTTACTTGTCAACGCTGCTGTCTGACGTCCGCACGCTGAACAAGAACGGCGAGCCGATCCGAGCCGCGGCCGACAAGGCGGCTGCGCAGGAGCGGCCGCGCTGGGAGTTGTTCGGCGATTACAACGCCCGGAACGCAACTGCAGCATTTTCGGAAATTGAATGGGAGTAGCAGCCGCGCTACGATAGGTGCAGGAGATCAGCTTCGCTGACTCCGGGGACCTGACCATGACCCGATGGACACGCCACCTGCCCTTGATCGCCCTACTGCTCGGCGTCGCCTTCGCCGTGCCGGCGCGGGCTGAAGAGGCTGACGATCCCTGGCCTGGCCTGGTGCAGGACATCTTCAACAGCCGTGCGATGAACGACGGCAGCGCCGTCATCGGCATCGAGATGCCCTATCGCGCAGAGGACGCGGCGATCGTGCCGGTGACCCTGCGCAGCAAGCTGTCACCCGCAGACAGCCGCCGTATCCGTTCGATCACGCTCGTGATCGACCGTAACCCGGCGCCGATGGCGGCGAAGTTCGAGCTCGGCTCCGACGCCAATGTCACCGAGATCTCGACGCGCGTGCGTGTCAACAATTACACGGATGTGCATGCGGTGGCCGAGCTCAGCGACGGCCAGCTCTATGTCTCGAAAGTCTATGTGAAAGCCTCCGGCGGCTGCTCGGCACTGGCAGGAAAGAACGCCGAAGAGGCGCAAAACCGGCTCGGCCAGATGCGCTACCGGCAGTTCGCGCGCGAGGAAGCGCCCGCGAGCCGCATCCGCGAAGCGCAGATCATGATCGGCCATCCCAACAATTCCGGCCTGCAGATGGACCAGGTCACGCAGCTCTACATTCCCGCCTTCTTCGTCAACCAGCTGAAGCTGACGCAGGACGACAGCCCCGTGCTGTCGATGGAAGGCGGCATCTCGATCTCGGAAGATCCCAACCTGCGCTTCACCTACGTCTCCAACGGCGCCAAGCGTTTCCGCGCGGAAGCAAAGGACACGGATGGGCACGTGTTCCGGAATGAGTGGGATGTAGAGAAGCCGGGGACGTAATAGTCAGGCCGTCATTCCGGGGCGGTCCGCAGGACCGAGCATCTCGAGATTCCGGGTCTGGTCCTTCGGACCATCCCGGAATGACAGCACTAAATCAAAAACACCTCACCTCGGCTTCCGCCTGCGCGCGCCGCAAATCGTTCACTGCCGTGTTCGCCTGCTCGGAGGTGCGGAACTGGACGCCGAGATTGCCGCGGACCTGGGACATGCTGAGCGCGGTCTCGGCGGTCACGTAGCGCTCATAGGTGACGATCGAGGCCACCACGTCGATCGAGCAGGAACATTGCTCGATCGATTGCCGACTCTCGCCATTGGCCTTCATGCAGCCATAGACGTACTCCGCGCGCGCCGACGTCGGATAATCATTGGCCTCCTCGGCCTGCGCCACGCACGCGGTCGCCGCCAGCACCGTCAATGCGGCGACAATCGGTCGTAGCTGTCCGGCCAGTTTCATGCGCATCCTCCCGCGGGTTGCGACCAAAGCTATGCTATGCGTATTGTCCTGAAAAGCACTCTGTCAGAGGAAACGGCTCACAAGGTGATGAGAGCATTTGGCGTGATAAGGGCACTTGGTCGGACATTTGCGCTCGCGACGACGCTGGCGCTGACATTGGCCGCGCCCGGCCGCGCCGCGGATACGATCCGCCTTGCGGTGCAGAAAACCGGGACATTTTCCTGGGAGCTGGCCGCGATCCGCGCGAGCGGCCTCGACAAGGAGGCGGGCCTTTCGCTCGAGGTCACCGAGCTCGCGAGCACCGAGGCCGGCAAGATCGCGATGCGCGCAGGCAGCGCCGACATCATCCTGTCAGACTGGCTGTGGGTGTCGCGCGAGCGCGCGCTCGGTGCCAAGCTCACCTTCTATCCCTATTCCAGCGCGCTCGGCGCAGTGATGGTACCCGCATCCTCTCCGATCAAGACGCTCGCCGACCTGAAGGGGCGCAAGCTCGCGGTCGCCGGCGGGGCGATCGACAAGAGCTGGCTGCTGCTCCAGGCGAGCATGAAGCAGGATGGCATCGACCTGAAGTCGGAGGCGACCATTGCCTACGGCGCCCCGCCCCTGATCGCCGCCAAGGCGCTCGACGGCGAGATGGAGGCGAGCCTCAATTTCTGGAATTTCTGTGCCCAGCTCGAGGCCAAGGGATTTCGCCGCCTCGCCGGCATCGAGGACATTCTGCCGAAGCTCGGTGCCAAAGGCGCGGTCTCCGCCGTCGGCTATGTCTTCGACGAGAATTGGGCCGCGAGCCATCGCGACGCCGTGGCGCGCTTCATCGCGATGACGCGCAAGGCCAAGGAGCTGCTGGTGACCTCGGATGCGGCCTGGGACAAGATCGCGCCGCTCACCGGTACGAGCGATGCCGCCATGCTCAAGACCTATCGCGACCGCTATCGCGACGGTATTCCGCGCCGGAGCATCGACGACGAGGAGAAAGACGCGCGCGTGCTCTACCGCGTGCTGGCCGAGATCGGCGGCCGCGATCTCGTCGGCCCGGCGGCCGAGCTCGATCCGGGCACGTTCTATCACGCGGTCCCCGGAGATTGAGGTGCTGCGTCTTCTGTCGTTCGCCCTGTTTCTCGCGATCTGGTGGATTGCCGCGCTGTTCGTCGGCGGCGCGAAGCTGCCCTCCCCGCCGGCCGTGCTCGAGGTGATGATCGCGGAGGCCTCATCCGGCGCGCTGTTCCTGCATCTCGGGGCCACGCTGGCGCGCGTGACCCTCGCCTTCCTGCTGGCGATGTCGCTCGGCAGCGCCATCGGCTACCTGATGGGACGGGTCAGGCTCGCGGATAAGCTCGGCGATCCCTGGCTGATCCTGCTGCTCAATCTGCCGGCGCTGGTCGTGATCGTGCTGGCCTATATCTGGGCCGGTCTGACCGAGGCTGCCGCGATCGCGGCGATCGCCATCAACAAGCTGCCGACCGCGGTCGTCACCTTGCGCGAGGGCACCCGCGCGCTCGACCGCTCGCTCGACGAGATGGCGAGCGTGTTCGCGATGCCGCGCTGGCGCGCGTTCCGCCATGTCGTGCTGCCGCAGCTTGCGCCCTATATCGCGGCGGCCGCCCGCTCCGGACTGTCGCTGGTGTGGAAGATCGTGCTGGTCGCCGAGCTCCTGGGACGTCCGAACGGCGTCGGCTTCGAGATCGGCGTCGCCTTCCAGCTGTTCGACACGCCGCGGCTGCTGGCCTATTCGCTGACCTTCGCCGCGGTCGTGCTCGTGATCGAAACCTTGCTGGTGCAGCCGTTCGAAGCTCGTGCAAACAGGTGGCGGCCCCGTGCGGCTTGAGGTCGATATCACAGGCAAGACCTTCAGGAGTGCCGCGGGCGGAACGCACGAGGTGCTGGCGCCGGTCAGATTCGCGCTTCAATCCGGCGAGGTCGGCGTGCTGATCGGCCCGTCCGGCTGCGGCAAGAGCACGATGCTGCGCATCATCCTGGGATTGGACCACGACTTTGCAGGCCGTGTTGCGCGGCCGCCGGAGGCGCGGATCGGCATGGTGTTCCAGGAGCCGCGACTGCTGCCGTGGCGGTCGGTCGCGCAGAATGTGCGGCTGGCTGCGCCCGACGTGGCTGATGCCAAGCTCGCCGAGCTGTTCAAAATCCTGGAGCTGGAAGCGCATCGCAATCACTATCCCGGCGAGCTCTCGCTGGGGTTGGCCCGGCGCGTGGCGCTCGCCCGCGCCTTTGCCGTCGAGCCGGATATTCTGGTGCTCGACGAACCGCTGGCATCGCTCGATGACGCTCTCGCCGGACGCCTGCGCGATGAGATTGCAACGCTCGTCGCGAGCCGGCCGGTGATGACGCTTTTGGTGACACACAGCCTGGACGATGCAGTGCGCCTCGGCGACCGGCTGTTCTTCCTGTCGCCGCGGCCAGCGCGGATCGTGGCCGAGGTGCCTATCGGCATCCCGCGCGACAGACGCGGCGAAGCCGAGATTGCGGCGATCAAGGCCGGCCTCGCCCAACGAACTCAAGGCGACCGCACTGAGCGAGATGTCTCATAGCCGGTCGCCTGGCGGACGTGCTAGACTGGGCCGCGGCGGAGTCGATGATGACGCGGACGGTCGCCCTCTCAACGCTGGCAACGCTTGGTCTTGCACTCGTCACGATGACGGCGGGCGCGCAGGACATGATGCGCGACGTCGACCTCACCTCCCCCGCGATGGTCTCGTCCGAAATGACGAGGCCAGAGGTCGAGGCCGTGCTGGCCAAAGCGAGCGCCGCGCAGCCTGCCGATTTCACCGGCAAACGCCTGTCGGGCCTCGATCTCTCGGGGCTGGACCTGTCCAACGCGGTCTTCCGCGCCGCGCGGCTCAACAAGACAATACTCCGAGACGCCAGGCTTGACCGTGCAATCCTCGATCAGGCGTGGCTGCTGGATGCGGATCTTACCGGCGCAAGCCTGAAGGGCGCCAATCTGTTCGCCTCGCAAATGGCCCGCGCGCGTCTCGACGGCGCGAACCTGTCAGGAGCGCGCATCGCTGCCGATCTCACCGGCGCAAGCCTGGTCGGCGCTTCGATCGCGGACGCGCATCTGGGCGCCGATATGCGCAACCAGTCGATGGGGCTGATGCGCGCGGTGCTGAGATCCGCCAATCTGGAACGGCTGAATGCGCGCAACGCCGATTTGTCGCGCGTCGACCTCGAATTCGCAGTCCTCAGGGGCGCCGATCTGAGCGGCGCATCACTGAAAAACGCCCAACTCGGCGGAGCCGATCTGACGGGCGCCAGCGTCATCGACGCCGATTTCGACGGCGCCGATCTCGTCTCGGCGAAGCTGATCGCACTGAACGGCCTTGACCGCGCCAAAAATTTCGACAAGGCAAAGAACCGCGAGCGCCTGATCAGGGAATGATGGCCCGCCTTTGGGAGGACTGGCTGATGCGTTGGGTTCTAGCTTTGATCGCGTCGTTGACGCTTGCCGGCGAAGCCGCCGCGCAGGCCAAGGGCAAGGGCATCCGGCTCTGGAACCTGACGACAGAGACGATCTCCGGCTTCCAGCTCTCGCCGGCCGGCAAGACCGATTGGGGCCCGAACCAGTGTCTCAACGACAAGGACAAGGAGGTCGACCACGACGAGCGGCTGCGCATCACCGGCGTCGAGCCGGGCCGCTACGATGCCAAGGTGAGCTATCCCAATGCGCGACAATGCGTCGTTCGCGACATCGAGATCAGAGCGGATGCGGTATTCTCGATCGCCGACAAGGATCTAAAAGACTGCACCAAGTAGCGAGACGCCTTACGCCTTGTCGTTCGGGTGCGGATATTCGCAGCGCCACCGCACCGCCTGCCACTTCGGATGGTCGCCGACCCATTGCGCGATATAGGGTGGCGCGGCCATCGCGCATTGCCGCGGCGACCCACCATAGTTGAACATCAGATGCTGTTCCTCGCAGGTCGCAGGCGAGAGCACCGCACACACAGTCACCACCAGGTCAATCGGGTTCATGCCGGGATCCTCTCGCAAGGGGCGGTCAAGATTAGCACGAAAGGTTACGTACCACGGAAGCGGAAGTTTCAAATCCGGGCGAGAAATGGGGCGGGAACTGGCTCTCCCCGTGCTCCCAGGCAAGGCAAAGCCCGGGCATGACGACGCTCTCTGCTAAAAGTTAACGCCGAACACCATCCGGGCCTGGTGGCGCTCGAAATTGACGAGGTCGAGATTGCCGCCCGCTCCGGCCGGCCGGCCCCAGGCCTGCATGCTCCAGCTCAAGGTCAGCCGCGAGCGCTCGGAGAGCTGGAAATAGGCGGTCGGGCCGACGAACAGGGCCTGGCCTGAAAACTCGCCGAGGCCGATGCCTTCGTATTGCCGGAAATAGCGCAGCTCGCCGCCGAGCAGCATGTTGGGCCGCACGCGCACCATGCCGGCGAACGCCGCACCGATCGTCGAACTCTTCTCGGACTGCCCCGCCACCTCGAAGCGCGCCCATTCCGGCTGATAGATCAGGTTGAGGGCGCCGATGGCAAAGTTCGGGATGAGCTCGCGGTCGATGGCGAGGGTGAATTCCGTGCCGTACATCCGCCCCTTCGCGCCGCTGGTCTCGTCGATGCGGTCGCCGTGGAGCTCGGCGGCGATGGTGAGGCCGAACGGCGCGTGCTCGCGGTCGAGCAGGCGGTAACGCAGATCGAGCGAAGCGCCCTGGAAGTTGAGCTGGCGGCGGTCGTCGATGTCGGGGACGCCGGTGATGTCGTGCAAGCTGGCGACGGCGCCGACCTCGATGCGGAAGTTCGGCAGCGGCACGATCTCGATCTCGACCTCTTTCTCAAGAGCGCGATAGGTGCCGCCGCCCTTGCCGAAGCGCCCCGTCGTCTGGCTCTGGAATTCGCGCTCGCCGGGATTGCCGACATCGGTGCCGATCATGAAGCCGAAGATGTGCTCGGTATCGAAGCCCTCCTCGGCGTGCCCATGCGTCGGTGTCAGCGCGACCGCGCAGGCAATCACCATCAGAAATCTGCGAGCTCCGCCGCGCATCCCCGTGCCCCGAAGGCGCGCGCCGCTTTGATGCGGCAGCAGCGCTGACCGGCCAGCAGCGTAACACACTGCAGCAAGGGCGTGGTCTAGATTTTGAAGGAAGATAATTGAAGCCTGCGCAGGTACTTCATCGCGTCGATGGCAAAAGCACGAAGCAAGCGATACCCGGCTCGAGATCCGACACTGCCACGGCTTCGACGGCGTTCACCGTCAAAGCCGCGGCAGGTCGTCAGTCTTACTTGCGCGCAGCGCAGGCGTACATGTTGATTTCCATGCCGACCGGCACTTCCACGATCTTCGGAGCTTTCCAAGCCATTCGGGGTCTCCCCAAGGTATTGAGCGCGACATCGCGCGGCGCAAAACCTAGGGCTGCGTCAGTTGCAGTTCAAGCCTCGATTCGCCTGCCGAGCGCGTCCGTGTCGATTCTTCGCGGCTGCATTTCTCTCTCGGACAAAGCCAGTTCCCTCTTGGTCAAACACGACCTGCGAGACACCGTCTTGTGCGACGCACCGCACGTCGAATCGACACGAATGGCACCGTCGCCGTCAGCAGCCCTTGTCGGCCATTGCGGCGTCCGGCTTGGCACCTTCGGCGCGCTGAGCCGCCGTCGGCTGGCTCTGCATCTGCCGCTGCGCATCTTCGGATGAAGCCGGCGTTTCGCCACTTGCACGATTCATCGTGCTGGTCGGCGGATGCTGGCTGGTGTCGCCCGCTGAACTGGACGAGTGCGACTGCGCTGCGCCCACCGTCACGGGACCAGAACCAGCATCCTTGTCAGTGCTGGCGCTGCCCGTGTTGCACGGGCCGGCGACCGCGACGCCGGCGCTCAACGCCAGGATCGCGCAGACAGCAAGAACGGAACGTTTCGTGTTCATCTGAATCTCCTCTTCTCCCGCCGCGCTGCCCCGGCGCCGAGCAGGACATCGCGAAGAGAACAGGCCGAACAGCCTGATGTTCCGAGTGTCGGAGCGGAAATGCTCGCAAACGCCACCTCGTCACGTCTGTTCCGGTTGCACCGCTCACCGCAACAATCGCAGCAGCGCGCGGCCGGCGCGCGAGTTCAGCTCCTTCGCATCCAGCGTTCCGTCCTTGTCGGGATTGGCCGCGTTGAAGCGCTGCTCGACCACGGAGAGATATTCGTCGAGCGTAAGAGTCCCGTCGCGATCGGGATCGGCCGCGGCAAGCTCTTTCGCCGTCAGCCGTCCGCGCAATTCGCGCGCATCGAGCGTGCCGTCATGATCGGGATCGAGCTTTGCGAATAATGCCGCGGCCGCCTTCTTCACCTCGGCAAGATCGAGCGTGCCGTCATTGTCGGTGTCGAACAACTTGACCGCGTTGCCGGAGGCCGACCACGCCGGACCGGACAACAATGCAATGGTGAGCGCAAGCGCAACTGAGCGACGCGAAATCATTAAGACCTCCCAGATGAAGAGCCCCGGTTCGGGCGGGACACAACAACATAAATCCACAAGCGGTCCCAGGTTCAAGTCCGGAATTGCAACTTGCGCGCGCGACAGCCCCGGGGACCCCCGCTTGCGCCCTCGAACGACCGAGGCCCGGAGCAGCTTCGCGTTGCGGGAATTTCTTTAGCGTCTCCACGCAAGTGGGAGTCTGCGGCCGTCAGGTTTCCGTAAGGTGACCGGCGCCTGTTCAACGATATCGGCACGACACTTGCGACTTTCGTATTGACGCGTTTTGGTTTCCGACGGAGTGTTGCTCCCGCAGCGTCAAAAGGCGCGCATATTGGGAGGAACGGATGAAACGCTTTGCGATGGCCGCGAGCCTCGTCATGCTTGCATCGACTTGTGCAAGCGCACAGACCACCGAGCAACTGGTCAAGGGCGCGACTGATACATCGAACGTTCTCAATTACGGGATGGGCTACAATCTGCAGCGCTTCTCGACGCTGAACCAGATCAACAAGGACAGCGTCAAGAACCTCGTCCCGGTCTGGAATTACTCTTTCAACGACGATCGCAGCGAGGAATCGCAGCCGCTGGTGTACCAGGGCGTGATCTACGTGACCTCGCACAACGCGACCATGGCGGTCGACGCCAAGACCGGCAAGCAGATCTGGAAAACCAAGGTCGAATATCCCGCCGAGACGCCGCGCATCGTCTGCTGCGGCATCATCAACCGCGGTGCGGCGCTCTATGACGGCAAGGTGTTTCGCACCACGCTCGACGCCAACGTGATCGCGCTCGACGCCAAGAACGGCAAGGAGCTGTGGCGGCAGAAGGCGGCCGAAATCAAGGAAGGCTATTCGATGACGGTGGCCCCGCTGGTTGCCGACGGCGTCGTCATCACCGGCATCTCCGGCGCCGAGTTCGGCACCAGGGGATTCATCGACGGCTGGGATCCGGCGACGGGCAAGCATCTCTGGCGCACCCATTCGATCCCCTCACCGGAAGAACCCGGCGGCGACACCTGGAAGGGCGATACCTGGAAGCTCGGCGGCGGCTCGACCTGGATCACGGGGTCTTATGACCCCGAGCTGAACACCGTGTATTGGGGCATTGGCAATCCCGGACCGTTCAATTCGGCGGTGCGTCCCGGCGACAATCTCTACACCTGCTCCGTGCTGGCGATGGATCCCAAGACCGGCAAGATCAAGTGGCACTACCAGTTCTCGCCGAACAATCCGTTCGACTATGACAGCGTGGCCGAGATGGTCCTCGCCGACATGAATGTCGAGGGCAAGCCGACCAAGGTGCTGATGGACGCCAACCGCAACGGCTTCTTCTACGTGCTCGACCGCACCAACGGCAAGCTGCTCGCGGCCAACCCTTACGTGAAGGTCAACTGGGCGACCGGCATCGACATGAAGACGGGACGTCCGATCGAGACCGACGTGTCGAAGGACGCGCGCGAGGGCAAGAAGGTCACGGTCTATCCGTCGATCCTCGGCGGCAAGAACTGGGAGCCGATGTCCTTCAACCCGCAAACCGGCCTTGCCTATGCCAACACGCTCGCCTTCGGCGGCAGGTACAAGACTGAGCCCGTCACCTTCAAGCAGGGTGAATGGTATCTCGGCATGGACCTGACCGACCTCTGGGAGTACGGCGACGGGCCGCGCGGTCATCTCAAGGCGATCGATCCCATGACCGGCAAGTCGAAATGGGAAGCGCCGAGCGACATTCCACGCTTCTCGGGCGTGCTGTCGACCGCGGGCGGCGTCGTGTTCTCGGGTGCCCTGACCGGCGAGTTCGAGGCCTTCGATGCCGACACCGGCAAGAAGCTCTGGCAGTTCCAGACCGGGTCCGGCATCGAGGGCCAGCCGGTCACCTGGCAGCAGGATGGCGTGCAGTATGTCGCGGTGACCAGCGGCTATGGCGGCGTCTACTCGCTGTTCTCGGGTGACGAGCGGCTTGCCAACGTGCCGCCCGGCGGCTCGCTGTGGGTCTTTGCGGTCAAGCAGTAATCCACGGCATGATGCTGAGAAAACCATCTCACAAGACGGCGGCGGTCCTCGCCGCCGTCGCGGGGCTGACGGTCGCGCTTGCGGCGACCGTTCGCGCCGCGGACGACGCAACCGGCAATCCCATGCAGGCACAGATCGACCACGGCAAGTCGACCTATGCTTCGAAATGCTCGCACTGCCATGGCCCCAATCTGATGAACTCCGGCACGATCACGCCGGACCTGCGTGCCATCCCCGACGACAAGACGCGCTTCGTCACCACAGTGAAGAACGGCAAGAACAACAAGATGCCGCCGTGGGGCGATATCCTCAACGACGAGGAGATCGGCTCCCTCTGGGCCTTCATCTCCAGCCGGAGGAAGCCATGAGGGGCCGGCGTGCTGCATGGAGCATTGCGGCCGTTCTTTCGACGATGGCGACGGTCGCTGTTGCGGCCGACGATCCCCTGAAGATCTGTCTCGACGAGGACCGGCCACCGTTCTCGATGCACCACCGCGGCAAGCCGGATGCCGGCTTCGACGTGCTGCTTGCGCAGGCAATGGCGGAGCGGCTCGGACGGAAGCTGACGATCCAGTGGTTCGAGAGCAAGCTGGACGAGGATTCGAGCCCCCAGCTCGAGGCCAACGCGCTGCTCTCGGATGGCCGCTGCTCGCTCGTCGGCGGCTACGCGCTGACGCAGGATTCGCTCGTCGCACCCGGGATGAAGACGGCGCGCTTGCCTGACTTCGCCGGGGCCACGCGCGACGATCGGCGGCGCCGCGTCGCACTCGGCGTGCTCGCGCCGAGCCAGCCTTACGTCTATTCGCCGATGACGGTCGTGCTCGGGCCGAAGGCAAGCGGGCGCAAGATCGGCGACATCGGCGATCTCGCAGGCCTTCGTCTCGTCATCGAAAGCGGCTCGCTCGGCGACGCCATCCTGATGACCTTCGACAAGGGACGGCTGATCGACAACATCACCCATCTCGTCCCCGGCCGCGACGATCTGCTGGGCGCACTCCAGCGCGGCGACCATGACGCGACGCTGATCGACCTCGGCCGCTTCGACGCCCATCGCGCCGCGCATCCGGACACGGCGATCACGGCGTCCGGATACTATTATCCGATCGGCGCCAATCGCGGCTATGTCGGACTGGCCAGCGATGCCGCGCTGATCGACGCCGTCAACAAGGCGCTGACGGGGCTCGCGGCCGAAGGCAAGATCGCAGAATTCGGCAAGCAGGCTGGGCTCACCTATTTGCCACCGCGCGAGCCTGCGATCCTGGGCGATGTCTGGATGAAGATCATTCAGCGGTGATGTGCCTTTTGCGGCGAGCGGCGGCGCGACCACATCACCGCTGTCATGCCCCGGCTTGACCGGGGCATCCAGTACGCCGCGGCCTATCCATTGAACCACAGACGTCGCGGCGTACTGGATCGCCCGGTCAAGCCGGGCGATGACACCGAGGGTGTGGCAACGCCGGCGTGCCTTACGCGAAAACGCCGACACCATTTGTGATATGCTCGCATTTTCCTTCGCCCTTTGGTGCCCCGTGAATCCTCCCACGATCACCGCCACCAGCCTGCGTGACGTCCTCTCCCGCGAGATCAAGACCGCCGAGCTGCTGCGCGCGCTGATCGTCGTCGGCCCGATGGTGGCGGCCTATTTCATCGCGCGCGAAACGGCGCTGCTCAATCTCGGGCCGGTCGCGGTCTCGCTGCTCATTCCCGCGCTCAGGCAGCACTTTCCGCCGAAAGTCATCGTCTGGCACTACCTCGCCATCCTCGTGACCTTTGCCGCACTCTTCCTGGCAGCCCCGATCAAGCCGCTATTCGCAGTGCTGACGGCGCTTGCCGGATTCCTTGCAGTGGCCGGGACCCGCTATGGCGAGCATTTCCGCACGCTGGGCAATTGGGTGTTCATCCCAGCCGTCTATCTCGCCTGCGAGGTGCGGGAGGGCGTGAGCGCCGCCGAAGCGCTGCGGCATGCCGGCGTGATCATCGCCTCCTCGCCGATCGCGCTGGCGCTGGTCTGCGCCATCCGGATTTACGACCAGCGAGGGCAAGGCGATACCGCGACCTCGTTCGGACCGCCCGCGGCCGAATGGTTCCTGCCCGCGCTGGCAACCGCCATGGCGGTGTTCGCCGCGGCGGCGCTGGTCGAAATCCTGAACCTTGCGCAGGGGCAATGGGTGATGTGGTCGGCCGCCAGCGTCGTGGTCGGCGATCTCTCGGCGTCCACCGACAAGCTGAAGCAGCGTACGATCGGCGCCTTCGTAGGCGTGCCGCTGGGCTTCCTCGCCGGCATCGTATTGCCGCAGAGCCGCGTCGGCTACGCGCTCGCGGTGCTGGCGGCCACCCTCACGCTGATCTCGTTTTCCCGCTACATCCTCGGCTTCGGCCTGCGCTGCTTTTTCATCGCTCTGGCGGCCTCCTTTGCCGGCGGCGCCAGCGGCATCGCCGAGGAGCGCATCGTCAACGTGCTGATCGGCGGGAGCTTTGGCCTGATTGCCGTGGCCCTGACCGAGATCGTCTGGCTGCGCGTCATGCGTAAGGCGCGCTCGCCCGGGTGAGGCGCGAATGGGCACCTCGCCGCTGTGTCGAATGCGCCAATCTGTCTCGCTCGCCGGCCATGGCGGCGCCAGCCTGATGCAGTAGGTTCGGCCAAAATCAGGAGGGAATCATGACCGCCAAATTCGATCGCCGCCACTTCGTCGCCGCCGGTACCACCGCACTTGCGATGCCCTTCGTCATGCGCAGCGCCTCGGCGCAAGCCGCGTGGCCGTCGCGGCAGATTCGCATGATTTGCAGCTATCCCGCCGGCGGGCAGACCGACCTGCTCGCGCGCGCCTACGGTGAGTTCATCTCAAAGCAGGTCGGCAAGACCGTCGTCGTCGAGAACAAGCCCGGCGCCTCCGGCGCGATCGGCACGGCCGAGGTCGCCCGCGCCGAGCCCGACGGCCACACCATGCTGTGCTCGATCTCGACCACCTACATCATGAACCGGGTGGTGATGAAGAATCCCGGCTACGACATGGACAAGGATTTGGCGCTCGTCAGCGTCATTCCGGGTGCCGGCCTGTTGCTGGTCGCGAACCCCAAGACCGGGGTCAAGACGCTGGAGGATTTCGTCGCGTTCGCACGCAAGAGCGGCAAAGTGAACTTCGGCACCTACAGCGCGGGCTCGGCCCCGCACATGACGATCAACGAGCTCAACAAGCAGTATGGCCTTTCCGTCGAGCCGGTCCATTACCGCGGCGAGGCCCCGATGTGGACGGGGATGCTCGAAGGCACGCTGGATGCCGCGATGGGCAGCTACACGGCGGCGCAGTCGGTCCTGCAAAGCGACCGCGGCACCGTGTTCGCGGTGCATTCGAAGAAGGTCGACGCGATCCCTGCTATCAAGACCCTTCCGGAGCAGGGCGCGACCTCGAAATTCTTCACCGTGAGCGGCTTCTCCGGTTGGGCCGTGCCGAAGGCGACGCCGCAAGCGGTCGTCGACCGCCTGTCGGAGCTGTGTGTTGCCGCCAACAACGATCCGAAAGTGAAGGAAGTTCTCACGACCTTCGTGCTCGAACCCGCCATCGGCTTCAAGGAGAGCAACGCCCTGTATCAGCGCGAACTGCCGATCTGGATCGAGAGCGCGAAGTCTCTCGGCCTCGAGCCGGCTTGAGGCCTGGCACGGCGTGCACGGCCCGTAGACCAAAGCCTAGTGTCGGAACGGCATTTTCCCGCTATGATTGTGCGTCGCCGTCGAAGGATAGCAACCGCACGGGCTAGAAAGGCCGATTGCATGACGCCGGATCCGCTCGCCGTGGCCGCCATGATCATCCTGCTCTTTCCGATGGGTTATTTCACGCTGGCTTCGCCCGCCTTTCTGCTGGTGAAGCTCGATGTCCGGCCCGTCGCACTGTTGCTGCGCGGAATGTTCAATGCCCATTTCCTGGTGATGGGCGCAGCCGGGATTATCGGGACCGTGGCCTTCCTGCTCGCTGGCCAGCTCGTCTTCGCGACGGTCGTCGGCCTGCTTGCAGCTCTGGCGATCGGCGGCCGCCGCCGGTTCATGGCGCGGATGGACAATCAGCTCAGCGCCGGTGATGCCGGCGACACCGAGGCCCCGCGTCGGCTGCGACGGCTGCATTGGAGCGGGATGCTGTGCAACGCGGTCCTGCTTGCCGCGCTGCTGGCCAGCATTCCCTACATTTCGACGGCTGCTTGATCGGCAATTGCTGCGTGAGCGGCCCTGCAACCGCCGGAGCTGCCTCGGCGCCCGCCTAAAGCATGATCCGGAAAAGTCGCATCGGGCTTTAGTGCTCGCCCGAACTCGCGGCGCCCTGCTGCGCCTTGTGGATCGAGGACGGCACCACGCCGAAATATTTCCGGAACACCCGGCTGAAATGCGATGAGCTGGAGAAGCCCCAGGAGAACGCGACGTCGGTGATGGTCTTGCCGGCGTGGGCCTCGAGCTCCTGGCGGCAGTTCTGCAGGCGCGCCTGCCAGATGTAGTCGCTCACCGTGGTGCCGCGCTCCGAGAACAGCATGTGCAGATAGCGCTTGGAGCAGCCGAGCTCGGTCGAGATCTGGTCGATGCACAGATCAGGATCGCGCAGATGCTCGCGGATGAAGAACTGCGCGCGCACATACATCGCTTCCGGTCCGACACGGTCGAACATCGTGTCGGCTTCGCGCAGCGGCAGCAGCAGCAGGTCGATCAGCGAATCGGCGACGCCGACCGCGCTGTTTGCCGACAGCTTTGCCGCCTCGTCGAAGGTCGCATGAACGAAATCGTGGGCGATCCGCCCCGTCCCTGTCTTCGACGACAGCTTGCAGGCGGGCATCCGCTGCGACGGGAATCCGCGGTCGCGTAGCAGCGCCTTCGGCACGATCACGACGTCGTGACGGGTGAAGGCCGGGCTGATGATCGAATGCGGGCAGGAGACGTCATAGGCGATGATGTCGCCCGGGTTGATCTCGATGTGGCGACCTTCTTGCTCGAAATAGGACACGCCGTAAGTCTGGAAGTGAATCTTGATGTACGGATGCTCGTTGGCCTTGGCGCGCGCCAGCGTGTGGGCAATGCGATGCTGACTCACTTCGATCTGGCAGAGCTTCAGGCGCGAGACGCTGGTGTAGTCGATGCGGCCCTCGAGCGAGGACGCCTCCAGCGGATCGACGTCGAAATGCCCACACAGACTCGTCAGCCCGTCGATCCAGCTCTGGATCTGGCGCTTCGGCGTCATGCCGGTCGTCGAGAGCGTGTGAATGGTGTCGGACATTAATCCAGCCACTGGTTTGATCCGGAGAGACGCGAATCGCGACCAGCGCTGCCGGAGCCCTCAGCCGTGATTGCGTGACGTTTACCTCGAATTTGAGCGGTCTTTTGGTACGAGCGCCATCGTTCCATTGCCACCCTTGAAACTTAATCCTCCGCCTTAGTTGCAGCGCCGTCAAGGGGAACCTGAGCGTTGAAGGCACTGTCAAAGCGATGCGGAAGCCGCTGAATTCGCTACTGCAAAATCAAAATCTTCGCGTCCGTGCGCTATCAAGCAAACCGGCTTCTCTCTTGGGCAAGTTTCCCGATGACGAAGTCGTTAGGGATTGCGGCAGGAACAACAAGAACGGGCCGCTCCTGCACGTGGACCCGTGGCTCTCATCAGGAGGAGGAAACAGCACAGCATCGTTTCTGGTCCCAATCGTGACCGCCCTGCACGAGCAGACGCCGGACGAGAAGCCCGGTGAATCAGTATTGCTTCGGAAACAATAAACGAGACCAACGGAGGAATAACTATGCGCAAGGTGCTACTGGCGACCTTTCTTGGCTCCGCGGCGGCGCTCGCCGTCGGGGGCGCCTCAGCCAATGACGAGCTGGTCAAGATGTCGCAGAACCCGAAAGACTGGGTGATGCCGACCGGCGACTACGCCAATTCCCGCTATTCCAAGCTCAACCAGATCAACGCACAGAACGTAGGCAAGCTCCAGGTGGCCTGGACCTTCTCGACCGGCGTGCTGCGTGGCCATGAAGGCGGCCCGCTGATCATCGGCAACATGATGTACGTCCACACGCCGTTCCCGAACAAGGTCTATGCCATTGACCTTTCCAACGAGAACAAGATCGTCTGGAAGTACGAGCCGAAGCAGGATCCGAACGTCATCCCGGTGATGTGCTGCGACACCGTCAACCGCGGCCTGGCCTTCGGCGACGGCAAAATCTTCCTGCATCAGGCCGACACCACCCTCGTCGCGCTCGATGTCAAGACCGGTCAAGTTGCATGGACCGTCAAGAATGGCGATCCGAGCAAGGGCGAGACCGGCACGTCGGCCCCCATGGTCGTCAAGGACAAGGTGCTGATCGGCATCTCCGGCGGCGAGTTCGGCGTCCAGGCCCATATGTCGGCTTACGATATCAAGACCGGCAAGCTGGCATGGCGCGGATATTCGGAAGGGCCGGACAACCAGCTCCTGGTCGACGACAAGACCACCGCGCTCGGCAAGCCGATCGGCAAGGATTCCAGCCTGAAGACCTGGCAAGGCGATCAGTGGAAGATCGGCGGCGGTGCCACCTGGGGCTGGATCTCCTACGATCCCGAGCTGAACCTCGTCTACTACGGATCGGGCAACCCCTCGACCTGGAATCCGAAGCAGCGTCCCGGCGACAACAAATGGTCGATGACGATCTGGGCGCGTAACCCGGATACCGGCGTCGCCAAGTGGGTCTATCAAATGACGCCCCACGACGAATGGGACTATGACGGCGTCAACGAGATGATCCTCTCGGACCAGTCGATCAACGGCCAGCCGCGCAAGCTGCTGACGCACTTCGACCGTAACGGCCTCGCCTACACCATGGACCGCACCAACGGCGAACTGCTGGTCGCCGAAAAGTACGATCCGAAGGTGAACTGGACCTCCGGCGTCGACATGGACAAGAACTCGCCGACCTACGGCCGTCCGAAGGTGCTCGACGCAGCTTCGACCGACAAGGCGGGCGAGGACGTCAACGTGAAGGGCATCTGCCCGGCCGCGCTCGGCACCAAGGACGAGCAGCCGGCAGCCTACTCGCCGGACACGCAGCTGTTCTACGTTCCGACCAACCACGTCTGCATGGACTACGAGCCGTTCAAGGTGAGCTACACCGCGGGCCAGCCCTATGTGGGTGCGACGCTCTCGATGTATCCGCCGGCGGGTGAAACCCACATGGGCAATTTCATCGCCTGGGACGGCAAGACCGGCAAGATCGTCTGGTCGAACAAGGAGCAGTTCTCGGTCTGGTCGGGTGCGCTCGCAACCGCCGGCGGCGTGGTGTTCTACGGCACGCTCGAAGGCTACCTGAAGGCGGTCGACGCCAAGTCCGGCAAGGAGCTCTACAAGTTCAAGACTCCCTCCGGCATCATCGGCAACGTCACCACCTATGAGAACGGCGGCAAGCAGTATGTCGCAGTGCTCTCCGGCGTCGGCGGCTGGGCCGGCATCGGTCTGGCGGCAGGCCTGACCGATCCGACCGCAGGTCTCGGCGCGGTCGGTGGCTATGCGGCCCTCAGCAACTACACGGCACTCGGCGGTACGCTGACCGTGTTCGCGCTGCCGAACTAGGCCCATCAGCATCGCTCCGGCGCGTGGAATAAACTCCACGCGCCGGCTCGTCTCCCCCGGGCTCCTTCGAGGATGAATCTCTTGCGTAAAATCTGCTCTGTCATTGCTGCGATGATCTTGGTTGCGTCCGGAGGAATTGCGGTCGCGGACGGTCCGGGCGATCCGACCGCCGTGAAGAAGGAAGACGACGGAAAGTGGCTCGATAAGGAAGGCACTCCGACTTACAAGATTTCCGACGGCACCGTGGACTGGTTCACCTATTCCGGATACCGCCGCTATCACTCCGACTGCCACGTCTGCCATGGGCCTGACGGCATGGGCTCCACCTACGCGCCGGCGCTCAAGGATTCCGTCAAGTCCATGAGCTATGGCGACTTCCTCGGCGTGGTCGCCTCCGGTCGCAAGAACATCTCGACCGCGCAGGAGAACGTCATGCCCGCCTTCGGCGATAATCCGAACGTCGCCTGCTACATGGACGATCTGTACGTCTATCTGCGCGCCCGCTCCACCGAAGCATGGGGCCGGCAGCGTCCCTCCAAGAAGGAGGAGAAAACGGAGGCCTACACCAAGGCGGAAGACGCCTGCATGGGCCATAAATGAACGTTGCTGAGGCTGCCGAGACCACCTCTTGGCATCTTGCGAGAATTTGAGGAGCTACCAATGAAGACACGTGCCGCCGTCGCTTTCGAAGCCAAGAAGCCGCTCGAGATCGTCGAGCTCGATCTGGAAGGACCGAAGGCCGGCGAGGTCCTGGTCGAGATCAAGGCGACGGGCATCTGCCACACCGACGCCTACACGCTCGACGGCTTCGACAGCGAGGGAATTTTCCCGTCGGTCCTGGGGCATGAGGGCGCGGGCATCATCCGCGAGATCGGTCCTGGCGTGACCTCGGTGAAGCCGGGTGATCACGTCATCCCGCTCTACACGCCGGAATGCCGGCAGTGCAAAAGCTGCCTCAGCCAGAAGACCAATCTCTGCACCGCGATCCGCGCGACGCAAGGCAAGGGCGTGATGCCCGACGGCACCAGCCGCTTTTCCTACAAGGGCAAGCCGGTCTATCACTACATGGGCTGCTCGACCTTCTCGAACTTCACCGTGCTGCCGGAGATCGCGGTCGCCAAGATCCGCGAGGATGCCCCCTTCGACAAGAGCTGCTACATCGGTTGCGGCGTCACCACCGGCGTCGGCGCCGTCGTCAACACCGCGAAGGTCACGCCGGGCTCCAACGTGGTCGTGTTCGGCCTCGGCGGCATCGGCCTCAACGTGATCCAGGGCGCCAAGATGGCCGGCGCCGACAAGATCATCGGTGTCGACATCAACGACTCCAAGGAGGATTGGGGCCGCCGGTTCGGCATGACCGAGTTCGTCAACCCCAAGAAGATCACCGGCGACATCGTCCAGCACCTCGTCGGCCTCACCGATGGCGGCGCCGACTACACTTTCGATTGCACCGGCAACACCACGGTGATGCGCCAGGCGCTGGAAGCCTGCCATCGCGGCTGGGGCACCTCGATCATCATCGGCGTTGCCGAATCCGGCAAGGAGATCGCCACCCGCCCGTTCCAGCTCGTCACCGGGCGCAACTGGCGGGGCACGGCCTTCGGCGGCGCCCGCGGCCGCACCGACGTGCCGAAGATCGTCGACTGGTACATGAACGGAAAGATCCAGATCGATCCAATGATCACCCACGTGCTCAAGCTCGAGGAGATCAACAAGGGCTTTGACCTCATGCACGAGGGCAAATCCATCCGTTCAGTCGTCGTCTACTAGCTCGAAAGCGTCACCCCAAGGAGGATCGACCCATGACTGTTGCACTCCATCCATCGATCGACAACGGCCTCAAACAGGGCAGCGGCAGCTTCGCCGGCGGTACGCTGGCCTGCAAATGCAAGGACCACCAGGTCAAGGTCGGCATCAAGGGCGACGTCGCCCACAATCACGCATGCGGCTGCACCAAATGCTGGAAGCCGCAGGGCGCGACGTTCTCCGTCGTCGCCGTGGTGCCGCGCCAGAACGTCACCGTGCTCGAGAACGGCGACAAGCTTCAGATCGTCGATCCCTCCGCGGTGATCCAGCGCTATGCCTGCAAGGCGTGCGGCACCCACATGTACGGCCGCATCGAGAACAAGGGCCACCCGTTCTACGGTCTCGACTTCATTCATCCCGAGCTGTTCCAGGAGCAGGGCTCGCAGGCGCCGCAATTCGCCGCCTTCGTCTCCTCGGTGATCGAAGCGGGCGTGAAGCCGGAGCAGATGGCCGGTATCCGTTCGCGGCTGAAGGAAATCGGGCTCGAGCCCTATGATTGCCTGTCACCGGCGCTGATGGACGCGATCGCGACCCACGTCGCCAAAGCCAAGGCCGCCTAACAAGGCCGCCTGAGCAAAGGCCGCCTGAACAAAGCGGTCGGACGTTCGCCATGCCCTATCCGCTCGCTGGCCTCGATCAATGCCAGCGAGCCGGACGGGCCCGGCCCCGGGACAGTCGCGGCGATGCCGCCGCCCCTGCAAGCTACGCGTATGCGAGCCTGATTGGCTCCCTCAGTCCTGGTCTCTGAATGACTGCGCAGCGCCGCCAACTTCCGTCTTGAAGTTCCGGCCCCTGCGTTTCTCCCTCCCTCGACTGAGGCACCTTGCTTCGTCCGCGCAGTCTTTCTGGCGGACGAAGCTTTTTTCATCGCACCCCCTGTTTGCGAACGCGCGGCCAGCGCGGCGCGATGACGCGCCCTGCTTTTGACAAACCATCGATGCAATCTTTTCCCGGTGAGAACACCCGGCTGTGAACGCCGGGCCGGCGCGATCTCTGCTACGATCGCACCGTCACGATGCCGCACGACGTTCAATCAATTAAGAACAAAAACGGGAGGTATCGAGCACATCCAGACATCGCCATCGGCGTTCCTGCCTCCCTCCGGGATTTGCCCGCGCGGGACGAGGGCGGGATGTGGCGCGACCAGGCACGAACCGTCGCCGACCGGCGTCGGCAAGTTTTGAATTTGGCATGCTTATGAAGAGCGAGGGACGATCATGATCAAGGTGAAGATCAACGGCCAGGAACAGAGCTGGGACGGCGACCCGGATCTCCCGCTACTCTGGTTCCTGCGTGACGAGGCCGGCCTGACCGGCACCAAATATGGCTGCGGCCAGGCCCTGTGCGGTGCCTGCACCGTCATCGTGGACAAGCAAGCCGTGCGCGCCTGCATCACGTCGGTCAATGACGTCGCCGGCCGCGAGGTCACCACGATCGAAGGGCTGCATCCGAACGGCGATCATCCGGTGCAAAAGGCCTGGCGGCAGGTCAACGTGCCGCAATGCGGCTTCTGCCAGGCCGGCCAGATCATGCAGGCTGCGGCCCTGCTGATGGACAATCCGAAACCTTCGCACGACCAGATCCGCGAAGGGATGGCGGGCAACATCTGCCGCTGCGGCTGCTACCAGCGCATCGAGAACGCCGTCCATCTCGCATCGACGGGGGTGTGACATGAATTTCATCGACAATCCCGGCAAGCTCCATAGCTTCGAAAAACACGGCTTCGAAAAGAACATCAAGGTCGAGAAGGTCTCACGCCGCAGCATCCTGAAAGGGCTCGGCATTACCGGCGGCTTCGTGCTCGCCGCACCCGTGATGTCGCGCCAGGCATTGGCCTACGAGACCGGTGCCGGCAAGATGCCGCACGGTGTCGTGGTCGATCCGCGCGTGTTCGTTTCGGTGGGCTCGGACGGCATCGTGACCATCGTGGGTCACCGTTCGGAAATGGGCACCGGCGTCCGCACCAGCCTGCCGCTGATCGTGGCCGAGGAGATGGAGGCCGACTGGTCCAGGGTCAAGGTGCAGCAAGCTCATGGCGACGAGGTCAAGTTCGGCAACCAGGACACCGACGGCTCGCGCAGCACGCGGCATTATCTGATCCCGATGCGCCAGATCGGCGCCTCGGCCCGCACCATGCTGGAGCAGGCCGCGGCGAAGCGCTGGGGCGTACCGGCGACCGAGGTCAAGGCCGTCAATCACGAGGTCGTCCACAGCGCCAGCGGCCGCAAGCTCGGCTTCGGCGAGCTCGCCGCTGATGCTGCCAAGGAATCGGTGCCTGCCATCGAAGGCCTCAAGCTGAAGGACCCCCGGGATTTCCGGTATCTCGGCAAGGGTCAGGTCGGCATCGTCGATCTTCACGACATCACCACCGGCAAGGCGCGTTACGGCGCCGATGTGCGACTGCCGGGGATGAAATATGCCGTGATCGCGCGCCCGCCGGTAACAGGCGGCAAGCTGGTCTCGTTCGATCCCGATGCGGCGCTGAAGGTCCCGGGCGTCGAGAAGGTGCTGAAGGTTCAAGGTTGGCCGTGGCCGTCAAAATTCCAGCCGCTCGGGGGCGTCGCCGTGATCGCGCGCAACACCGGCGCGGCGATCAAGGGCCGGGATGCGTTGAAGCTGGTCTGGGACGATGGTCCCAACGGCAAATACGACTCCGTCGCCTACCGCAAGGAGCTCGAGGAGGCCTCGCGCAAGCCCGGCCTCGTCCTGCGCAAGGAGGGCGATGCGGACGCTGCCCTGAAGGGCGCCGACAAGGTGATCGTCGGCGAGTACTACGTCCCGCATCTTGCTCATGTCAGCATGGAGACGCCGGTGGCGGTCGCCGACGTCAAGGGCGACAAGGCGGAGATCTGGGCGCCGGTGCAGAGCCCCGGCGGCACCCGCGAGGACGTCGCCAAGACGCTCGGCATTCCCGAGGCCAACGTCACCGTCAACGTCACGCTTCTCGGCGGCGGTTTCGGACGCAAGTCGAAATGCGACTTTGCGCTCGAGGCCGCGCTGCTCTCGAAAGAGCTCGGCGCACCGGTGAAGGTGCAGTGGACGCGCGAGGACGATATTCACAACGGCTTCCTGCATACCGTCTCGGTCGAGCGGATCGAGGCTGGCCTCGACAAGAGCGGCAAGGTGGTTGCCTGGCGCCATCGCAGCGTGGCCCCCAGCATCGCCTCGACGTTCGCCGCCGGGACCGTGCACCAGGCCCCGTTCGAGATCGGCATGGGCCTCGTCGACATGCCGTTCGAGATCGCCAACATCTCGTGCGAGAACCCGGAAGCCGCGGCGTTCACCCGCATCGGCTGGTTCCGCTCGGTCTCGAACATCCCGCGCGCCTTCGCGGTGCAATCAATGGTCGGCGAGATCGCGCAAGCGACCGGCCGCGACCAGAAGGAGACGCTGCTCGCGCTGATCGGAAGCCCGCGCATCGTCAAACCGGAGGTGAAAGACCTCTGGAACTACGGCGAGCCCCAGGACAGCTACCCGATCGACACCGCGCGCCTGCGCAAGGTAGTCGAACTGGTCGCCGAGAAGGGTGAGTGGGGACGCAAGGTACCGAAGGGCCACGGCCTTGGCATCGCAGTGCACCGCAGCTTCGTCAGCTACATCGCGACCATCGTCGAGGTCGCCGTCGACGACAAGGGAAAGCTGACCGTGCCACGGGTCGACACGGCGATCGATTGCGGCACCTATGTCAACCCCGAGCGCATCGCCTCGCAGATCGAAGGCGCGGCGATCATGGGGCTGAGCCTCGCCAAATACGGCGAGATCACCTTCAAGGACGGCAAGGTGCAGCAGAAGAACTTTGACGACTTCCAGGTCGTCAGGATGGATGACTCTCCTGTGGTGACCAACGTCTACATCGTGCCGCCCGGACCCGACACGCCGCCGAGCGGCGTCGGCGAGCCCGGTGTTCCGCCGTTCGCACCGGCGCTGATCAATGCGATCTTCGCGGCGACCGGAAAACGCATCCGCTCGCTTCCGATCGGCAAGCAATTGGAGGCGTGAGACGGAACAGAGGCGCGAGACGGAACACAAGCGGTCTCGCGCCGTTTCCATCGATCTGACAGGAGCAGATCGATGACAAATATCTCAAAGGCGCTCGCAGTCTCGTTGCTGTCGGGCGCCTTTCTTGTGACGGCCTCCGGCGCATTCGCCCAGAGCAACACGACGCCGCCGGCTACCGCGACACGCCCCACCGCGCCGGACCAGAACTCGCTGCCCAACGCCAACGCCCCGCCTGCCTCCACCACCCAGACCACCGGACAACACAATCCGGATCCCAAGGTTCGCGAGATGAACCAGAAGGAAAAGGACAAGGTGGAGCGTCAGGGGAAGTAGTTATCTGACGGCTGCGCATGGATGTGCCCTCTTCCCCTGCTTGCGGGAGAGGGCGATTGCAATGGGACTGATTTTCCTTGTGGCCATCCTTCGAGACGCCCGCCTTTGGCGGGCCCTCAGGATGAGGATCGCGTGCGCGGCGGTCGCTTCAACGAGCACCGATGCTGTTTAGCCTCATCTTGAGGAGACCGCGAAGCGGTCGTCTCGAAGGACGAGGCGTGCGCTCAGGTCGCGCAAAGCGCCATATGCGATCGCCCGACCTTGAAGGGGAGAAGGAAGATACAAAAATGCGGCGGACGTTGCCGTCCGCCGCATTCGCCACCCCCCTGCTGCTCCGCTTCCTTCGATCCGCCGCGGAGCTACTTCTTCAGCGCGAACACCCAGATGACGCCGCCTTGCGGCACATTGGCTTCGATGCCGATGTTGTTGGTCACCAGCGCGTCCTGGATGCGCTGCGCGTCGACGCCCCATCCCGACTGGATCGCGATGTATTGGGTGCCGTCGATCTCGTAGGACACCGGCATGCCCATGATGCCGGAGTTGGTCTTCTGCTCCCACAGGAGCTCGCCGGTCTTGGCGTTGAAAGCGCGGAAGTTGCGGTCATTGGTGCCGCCGACGAAGATGAGATCGCCCGCGGTCGCGGTCACCGAGCCGAACAGCTGCGACTTCGGGAAGTTGTGTTGCCACACCTTCTTGCCCGTGGTGGGGTCCCAGGCCTGCAGCTCGCCGAAATGATCCGCGCCCGGCTTCGTCTTCAGGCCGATGTCTTCCGGCTTGGTGCCGAGCCAGAGCTCGCCCGGCTTGAGGGCGACCTTTTCGCCGGTGAACCCGCCGCAGAAATTCTCGTTGGCGGGCACGTAGACGAGGCCGGTCTTCTGGCTGTAGGCCGCCGACGGCCAATCCTTGCCTCCCCACAGCGACGGACAGAACTCGACGCGCTTGCCGATCACCGGCTTGTGCGCGGGGTCGACGATCGGCTTGCCGCTCTCGGGCTCGATGCCCTTCCAGACGTCGGTTGAGACGAACGGCCAGCCGGCGACGTAGTTGATCTTAGTCGGCGTGCGCTCGAGCACCCAGAAGATCGCGTCGCGGCCGGGATGGACCAGGCTCTTGATGTTGCGGCCATCGCGTTGCAGGTCGATCAGCATCGGCGCATCGACCTCGTCCCAGTCCCAGGAATCGTTCTGGTGATACTGGTGATAGGTCTTGATCTTGCCCGTGCTCGGATCGAGCGCAAGTACCGAGGAGGTGTAGAGATTGTCGCCGGGATGGGTCTCGCCGGGCCATGGCGCGGCGTTGCCGACGCCCCAATAGATCGTCTTGGTCTCCTTGTCGTAATTGCCGGTCATCCAGGCCGAGCCGCCGCCGTTCTTCCAGTCGTCGCCCTGCCAGGTGTCATGGCCCGGCTCGCCTTCGCCCGGAATGGTGAAGGTTCGCCACAGCTCCTTGCCGTCCTTGGCATCATAGGCCGCGATATAGCCGCGCACGCCGAACTCGCCGCCGGAGCCGCCGACAATGACCTTGCCGTCGACGATCAGCGGCATCAGGGTCATGTACTGGCCCTTCTTGTAGTCCTGCACCTTGGTGTCCCACACCACTTTGCCGGTCTTGGCATCGAGCGCGACAACATGGTCGTCCGTGGTGGCGAGGTAGAGCTTGTCCTCCCAGAGGCCGACGCCGCGGCTGGTCGGGTGCAGCTGGAACAGATCGTCGGGGAGCTGCCGCTTGTAGCGCCAGTATTCGTCGCCGGTCTTGGCGTTCAGCGCGATCACCTGTCCCATCGGGGTCGCCACGAACATCACGCCGTTGTTGACGATCGGCGGCGCCTCGTGGCCTTCGACGACGCCGGTGGCAAAGGTCCAGGCCGGCGTGAGGTTCTTCACGTTGGAGGTGTTGATCTGATCGAGCGGGCTATAGCCGTGCCCGTCATAGGTGCGCCGATAGAGCATCCAGTTGTTTGGCTCTGGATTTTCCAGCCGCTGTGCGGTGACCGGCGCGTAATTCTCGATCGGACCTGACACGGCGGCGGTCGAGGCGAGGCAGGTGAAGGCGACGAAGCCGGACAGGTACCATTGCTTCCTGGTCATGGACGTTCCCCTTTTCATCCGTTTGAATTCTTGTGTTGAATTCTTGTCGTTCGTCCCGTCGTCCGCCCAACGGCGGATACGACCTCTCGTGACGCGGGCGCGGGCCCGCACCTCCATCATCCTGGCTGCGCGCCACCTACCTTTCCGATGAAATTGCCGGCGACGCTGAGAGAGCCGTCAGCGAGCGCCACCGGCAGCGCCGCGAGCCGTCGCGGCGCCGGGCCGAACACGACCTGTGCGCCCGCACGAGGATCGTATTCGGAGTTGTGACACATGCACTTGAACACCTCCTTGTCGCCGACATCGCTCTTCACCCAGGCGGTGACGGGACAGCCGGCATGCGAGCAGATCGCCGAATAGGCGATGATGCCATCGACGGCGCGCGCGGCCGTCTTCTCGTCGAGCTCGGCGGGATCGAGCTTGATGATGAGGATCTCGTTGAGCCGAGAGGCGCTGCGCACCACCGATGTCTTGGGATCCTTCGGCCAGGCATGCACCGGCGGTCCGCCGGCCGGCAGGTCGGCTGCGGTGATGAGCTTTCCCTCCTTGTCGCCTTCGGAGAAGACGAGCACATCGCCTTTCTGCGGCCGTTCGTCGGACCCGGGCGGATCCTCGCCCGCGCGCGCAGACGCGGAGCAACCGAGGCAGGCGGTGGAGGCGAGCGCGCCAAGCAAGATCGTTCGCCGCGTCTGCTCGGCACAGGCGTCGGCTTCGGGTTCCCCAGGACTCTCGGACGATGATGAATTGGTTGTGAAGGATGCGCGGGACATGTTCACAAGCAGGCGCTGGAACTCTGCCGAAAACAAGGCGAAGAATTGGCGCCGCAGTGCATCAATATGGCTTTGCTCGCGTTGATTGAACGACGATGAACGTATTCAAGCGCGTTTTCACAATTTCAACGTCGCGCCGCGCGAGCGGCATGATGATTTTGCAGATCAGACCGATGATGTTGGAATTGGTGCAGCGCGCTATTCATCGCGCCGCGCAACCGCAGCGCGATGTCCCTGCATGTTTTGCAGACAGCCGGTCGTCGTCAGGACCTGAGCACGTGGCGCGGCGCGGCGATAGAACCGGCGACGGTGGCCGATGCCATCTCAAAACTGTCGGCGATGCGGCGCGCCTTGTCGATGAACAGTGCAGCCGCCGGCGGCGGGCAGACCTCACGCGCGGTCTGCTCGAACAGATCGAGCCAGCGGTCGAAATGATCGCCCACCAGGCTCAGCGGCAAATGCGCCCGCATCGGCGAGCCGTGATAGCGGCCGCTCATCAGCACGACCGAGGACCAGAAATCTTTGAGCTTGGCGAGATGCTCGTCCCAGTTCTGCACGATCCCGAACACCGGGCCCAGCCGTGCATCTTCGCGCACGCGCCCATAGAAGCGGGTGACGAGTTCCCCGATCATCTCTTCGGTAATCCCGGTGCGCTCGATCGCATCCTGGGTCAACAGGTTCCGCCGCGCGGCCGCCGCCTCGCGCTCGGCCTTCAGTCGATCCGACATATCCTTCGTTTTCCGTTCGTTGTTCCCGCGTTCCCGCGAGCCGCCCGTTCGACATTGTCAGGCCAAATGCGCCCGACATCTTTGTCCTGGCGCAAATTGCGGGATTGGGCCGCGGCGTTTCGAGCCCGGCACCTGCTCCTTGATCAGTATCGTAGGGTGGGCAAAGGCGCACTTGCGCCGTGCCCACCATCAGTCCGATACGGCCACGGGACGTGGGCACGCTTCGCTTTGCCCACCCTACGGGACCGTCTTTGTCGCGATGACAAGATCACGTACCGTAGACGTAGAAGCCCTGCCCGGTCTTGCGGCCGAGATGGCCGGCATCGACCATCTCCTTGAGCAGCGGCGCTGGCCTGTATTTAGGATCGTTGAAGCCCTTATAAAAGACCTCCATCACCGAAAGCATGGTGTCGAGCCCGACGAGATCGGCCAAAGCCAGCGGCCCGATCGGATGGTTGCAACCGAGCTTCATGCCGGCGTCGATCTCTTCCGCCGTCGCGATCCCCTCCTGGAGCGCGAAGATCGCCTCGTTGATCATCGGACACAGGATGCGGTTGACGGCAAAGCCCGGGCTGTTCTTGGCGGTGATCGCCACCTTGCCGACGCGCTTGGCGAAATCGAGGGCCTTGGCGTGGGTGTCGTCGGAGGTCTGCAGGCCGCGGATCAGCTCCAGCAGCGCCATCACCGGCACCGGGTTGAAGAAGTGCATGCCGATGAAGCGATCGGGACGATCGGTCGCCGCAGCGAGCTTCGTGATCGAGATCGACGAGGTGTTGGTCGCGAGTAGCGTGCGCGGCGACAACGTCGCGCAGAGATCCTTCAGGATCTTGACCTTGAGCTCCTCGTTCTCGGTTGCGGCCTCGATGACGAGATCGCAATCGGCAAGCTTCGCCCGGTCGGTGGTGCCGGTGATGCGCTTGAGCGCCGCCTCGCGGTCGGCCGCCGACATCTTCTCCTTCTTGACTAGACGCTCGAGGCTGCCGCCGACGGTCGACAGCCCGCGGTTCACCGCCGTATCGGAAATGTCGACCATCACGACCGAGAGCCCGGCCGCCGCGCAGACCTGCGCGATACCATTCCCCATGGTCCCTGCCCCGATGATGCCAACGGTCTGGATCATTGCTCCATATCCTTCATCCTTGCGGCCCCGCCGACACGGCACGGCCCATTATTCCCTGCATCAGGGTCTAGCACCGCCACGGGGCGACTGCGACCTGATCCGCACTCTCCATAAAGCATCCACGGCGGGAATAAAGCTGCCGGCGGGTGCGAAACGGCCCGATTTGGCCGCATGGCGCGCAATTTGCCCCAAATTGCGTCCTGCCCGGCCGGGCCAGCGATCTCCCTCGATCGGACGACGCGGCGGAGCTGACGGCGTGGTGTAGTCGGCGCGCAATGGCCACCGCGAATGCCTCGCGACGCAATTGTGAGATCGACCACATCGGCTTCATGCCCCACCTGTTAGCGTCGCGCAAATGAAGACACATATTGCACTTCCCATCATCCTCGCCGCTCTGCTCGTCGCAACGCCAGGCATGGCAGCCGAAACCAAAGGCGCCGGCTCAACCTTCGTTTCGCCCGTGATGGCGAAATGGACCGAGGCGTACAGGGCCAAGACCGGAAACGTCGTCAGCTATCAAGCCGTCGGCTCCGGCATCGGCATCGGCCTGATCAAGAAAGAAGCCGTCGATTTCGGCACCAGCGACATGCCGATCGAGCCGAAGGAGCTCGACAGGCTCGGCCTGATGCAATTCCCGATCGTGATCGGAGGCGTCGTCCCCGTGGTCAATATCGACGGCGTCAAGCCCGGCCAGATTCGCTTCACCGGGCAGGTGCTCGCCGACATCTATCTCGGCAAGCTCAAATCCTGGAACGATCCCGCGATCGCCGCGATCAACCCCGACGTCAGATTGCCGAACGCCGCGATCACGGTGGTCCATCGCATCGACGGCTCCGGCACGACGTTCAACTGGTCGAACTACCTCTCGAAGGTTAGCCCGCAGTGGAAAGCCAGCGTGGGCGAAGGCACCTCCGTCGAGTGGCCGCTTGGCCTCGGCGGCCGTGGCAATGACGGCGTCGCCTCGCTCGTCAGCCTCGTTCCCGGCGCGATCGGTTATCTCGAATACACTTACGCGCTGCAACGGCTCGACCGGATTTCCTTCGGAATCGTGCAGAACAGCGCCGGCAATTACGTCGTGCCCGACGCCGCATCTTTCCAGGCGGCCGCATCAAGCGCGGACTGGAAAGCGGAGAAGGATTTCCATCTCGTGCTCACCAACGCGCCCGGTGACGACGCCTACCCGATCACGGCGACGACCTTCGTGCTGATGCCGAAGGCGCCGAAATCACCGGAACGATCGGCAGCCGCCATCGACTTCGTCCGCTGGGCGCTGGAAAACGGAAAGTCCGAGGCCCAGACGCTCAACTACGTCCCGCTCCCGCCTGCCTTGATCGACCAGATCGAACGCTATTGGCAGCAGAGCATCGACGCTGCGCCCAGGATCTCGGCATCGGCTGCCGCCAAACGCTGAACCTCAAAACGCCCGCCGTCGGATCGAGATTGGGACGGATTGCCCCCTATCTCGATTGACAGCTGCCTGTTATTTCCACAATCGTTTGGTTGCTGAGGCGGAGCGTTACGCGCTCCGAGGGCCGCGCGAAAGCGCAACAGGGTGCCAGCCTGAAAGGACAGACCATGAAGCGCCTGCACGTTCACGTGTCCGTCGAGGATCTCTCCCGGTCCATCGGGTTCTACTCCGCACTGTTTGCGAGCGAGCCCTCGGTCGTGAAGTCCGACTATGCCAAATGGATGCTGGACGATCCCCGGGTGAATTTTGCGATCTCGACGCGCGGACGCGCCGCCGGCCTCGACCATCTCGGCATCCAGGTCGAGACCGGCGAGGAGCTCCAGGAGGTCTATGCCCGGCTGCGCAAGGCCGGTGGCAACGTCGTCGAGCAGGGGCAGACCACCTGCTGCTATGCCAAGTCGGAAAAGTCCTGGATCGATGATCCCGCCGGTATCGCCTGGGAAACCTTCCACACCACGGGCGAGAGCACCGACTACGGTGACGGCACCGGCGAGAACCAGGCCCGGGTCGCGCATGAGAAACAAGAGACCCAGTCGGCCTGCTGCGCGCCGCAAGCGGCGCCGGCGGCCTCAAAGGCCTGCTGCTGAGCACGAGGCATCTGCAATGGACGTGATCATCTACCACAATCCCGAATGCGGCACGTCACGCACGACGCTCGCGACGATCCGGAACGCCGGCATCGAGCCGCATGTGGTCGAGTATTTGAAGACGCCGCCATCGCGAGCCCTGCTGCAGCAACTCATCGCACGCATGGGAATTTCGGTGCGTGAGGCGGTTCGCGAGAAGGCTGCCCCCTATGCAGAGCTCGGGCTCGCCAACCCCGCGCTGACCGACGATCAGTTGCTCGATGCGATGATGGCGCACCCGATCCTGATCAACAGGCCGATTGTCGTGACGTCGAAGGGCGTCAGGCTCTGCCGCCCCTCCGAACTGGTGCTCGATCTGCTGCCGGCGCAACAGCGTCAGGCCGGATGAACGATTTCGCACGATCCGTTGGCGCGGCGCTTTCGCTGATCGGCGAAGCCGACGCCGAGCTGCTCGGCATCGTCGCATTGTCGGTGCGCGTCAGCCTGACCGCGAGCGTCCTTGCCCTGCTGATCGGCGCGCCGATCGGGGCCTTGCTCGCGATCACGCGTTTCCGCGGACGTCAGGTCATCATCGTGCTGACCAATGCGCTGCTCGGCCTTCCGCCGGTCGTGGTCGGGCTGGCGCTCTATCTTCTGCTGTCGCGGTCCGGCCCGCTCGGGGTGGCCGGACTGTTGTTCACGCCGGCCGCCATGGTGATCGCGCAGACGCTGCTCGCCACCCCGATCGTAGTGGCGCTGGTGCACAGGCCGGCGAGCCTGCTGTGGGCGGAATATGGCGATCTGGCACGGATCGACGGACTGTCAGTCTTCCGCTGCATGGCGCTGCTGTACGCGCTGGGCCGGACCTCGCTGCTGACGGCCTTTCTCGCGGCCTTCGGGCGCGCCATCGCCGAGGTCGGCGCCATCATCATCGTCGGCGGCAACATCCGCGGCTTCACGCGCACGATGACGACCGCGATCGCGCTGGAGACCAGCAAGGGCGATCTGCCGCTGGCACTCGGACTCGGACTGATCCTGCTCGCGCTCAGCGTCGCGGTGTCGACCGTCGCCTTCCTGCTAGTGGGACGCGTTGGGGAAAAATAGCTGCTCGCCGTCCACCTTGTAGCCGGCGATCGCGTCCTGCCCCTTCGGCGAGACCAGCCAGTCGATGAAGGCTTGCCCGTCCTTCGCCTTCACGTTCGCATGCTTGGCCGGATCGACCAGCATGACGCCGTACTGGTTGAACAGCCGCTTGTCGCCCTCGGTCAGGATGGCGAGCTCGCCGCGATTCTTGAAGGAGAGCCAGGTGCCGCGGTCCGAGAGAACATAGGCGTTCGACGACGACGCCATGTTCAGCGCCGGGCCCATGCCCTGGCCGATCTCACGATACCAGCTGTCCTTGCCGGCACTGATGTCGACGCCCGCCTCTTTCCACAGCCGGAGCTCGGCCGCGTGCGTGCCGGACTTGTCGCCGCGCGAGATGAACGGCGCCTTCGCTGCCGCGATCTTGCGCAGCGCATCGGTGACGTCCTTGCCGCCGGCGATCTTCGCGGGATCACTCTTGGGCCCCACGACGACGAAATCGTTGTACATGACGTCGAAGCGCTTCACGCCCTGTCCTTCGGACATGAACTTGTCTTCGGCGGCCCGATCATGGACGAACACCACGTCGGCATCGCCGCGCCGCCCGATATCCAGTGCCTGGCCGGTACCGACGGCAACGACCTTCACGCTGATGCCCTCGTCCTTCGAGAACAGCGGCAGCAGATGGCCGAACAGGCCTGATTGTTCCGTCGAGGTGGTCGAGGCAACCGTGATGGTGCGCTCCTGCGCGAAGGCGATGGTGGACCAGAGCAGCACCGCTCCGATGGCGACAATCTTCCTCATGCGTCGTCCCCCACAAACAATGACGGTCCTGAATAGCCGATGGCGATGGCGACGGGAACCCCGACATTCGGCCGCAGAGAGTTGAAGCGATGGCGTCAAATCGGCAGGAACGCGGATGGCGCAGGCGGATTGTCCGGAGATGTCATGTCAAGGAGAATCCCATGAAAAAGATCATTCTGGCATCCGCATGCATCATGGCGCTGGCGACCGGTGGCGCCTTCGCGCAGACACAACCGGCTCCCGGCGCCTCCGGTCAGGGCGACGTCGGCCCCTCCTCGCGCGGCCCCGCGACCAAGGGAATGACGACCGGCAAGTCGTCGAACATGCAGAACGAGGCCAGCGACAGCAAGGGCGCGCAGTCGCCATCGGCCGGCGGCACCAACACCAACAACATGGGCAGCCAGGCCGGAGGCAGCGCGGGCGCCGGTTCAGGCTCGGGTTCCGGCGGGCGATAGACCAAGACGCAGAGCTCGGCCCGGGCCGTCTTGAAGCGCGAGGCTCGCGAATCAGCCGCGACATGTGGCGCAGCGAGTCTCGGCTCGCTCCGTCATGTTGCGCGCGCACAAGATGCCGTCGTCGTCTTGCCGTGCACGTCATCAATTTACGTTCGACACGCGTGGTCATGCGTGAATGCATGATGTTGACGATGCCTGCACCGCCACCTCCCACCGTGACTATGCCGTTGGCTGTCCATTGCGATCCGGCTCCGGTCACCGTCATGGTGGTCGTAGCGCCAACGTTGGTGCCGACCTGAATGGCGCCGCCAATGGTTGTCAGCTTGCTGCTGTTCTGAATCGTGAGGCTGGTCACTCCCGTCGAACCAAGGCGAAAGTTGCCCGTCGTGCCAATAGCTCCAGGGCTGACGCCGAGGACGATGTTTGGGGTATCGTCCGCTCCGACCTCTATGCCATCGGCAATCTGCACTACGAATTTCTCGAAGGCACCAGGATCGATGTCGCCGGTACCGGATTCGCCAGCGGCCATGACCGGCTGTGGGGCAGCATCGGCGGCGGCGGCACCTATAGCTGGGCGAACGGCCGCTACGCCGTGTTCGGCGAGGTCACCTATCGCGCAAGCCTCGATGCTCCCGCGGACAATCACAGCTATAGGGGCACCGGCGGCTTCCGTCTGGTGTGGTAAGCGCTGCCCGCGAAGGTAGCGGTCTATCGCGCTGCAGCGTCACGACGATCGCAGTCTCAGTGTGATGGCTGACACTTGATCCGGTCACCACTCGCACACGACGAATGCGTGGATGTTCTGCAATTGGTCCCGCCTACATTGACAGGGGTGTGACGGCCGGGCAGTTTTTCATATTGCTGGCGAATCAGCGATTGCCTTACGCCGAGTACCTCTTGGACAACTCCCTGTGCTTTCGAGACTGATATCGTTGCTGCGCCGCATCCCCGCGGTGAAATGGGCGTTCACCCGGCTTCGGCCCTTGCCGCATGGCGGCAGCATCGACGGCGCGGCGGTCGTCGCGGAACAACCTGTCATCGTCGCCGACAGCACTGAAGCTCTCCCGGCTCTCGACACCGGCATCGGCACTGATCCGCTGCGCGGCGACGCGGCGGTCGCCGAGGACGGCACCGCCCACCCTGTCATCGCGGAAGCAGCAGCCGATATCGCCGGCAGCGACGATTCCCTGCAGCAGGCGCCGTCAGATGTCGAGCCGGTCTTCGTGGCAGAGGTTTTGGTCCTGGACGAAGTGGCGGGCGAGACGGTCGACGCTTCCAAAACGGTCGATGTTCCTGAACCCGTCATCGACAATGATCCGCCTGTGGAGGTCTCGACGAAGCTCGAGCCCGTCGCCACGGAAGCGGTCGCGGCCATCGACATCGAGGACGAGCCGGCCAAAGCCGCTGAGCCCGTCATCAGCAGCGATTCATCTCCCGAGCTCGCAGCCGACGTTGAGCCCGATGTCGTGGAGGAGACCTCGTCCAATCTCGAGGTCGCTTCAGTTGAGGTCGCTTCGATCGAGGTCGCTTCGGCTGACGCTCCCGCTCTCGTCGTTGCCGACGATCCCTCCATTGTTGCCGCCGTGGATGTCGGGCCCGTTGTAGACGATTCCCAGGTCACGCTTGCCGATCGCGACGTCCCGGCGGAGCCTGTCGCTGAAGAGAGCATCGACAGCGATCCCACCTCCGGCACGGCGGTGGCCATCGAGCCGGTCGCTGCAAGCGATCCTGCCCCTGTCGCCGCGGAGGACGCTTCCGCCGACGCCATCGTGGTCACGCATGATGAGCCGGCTCCGGCTCTCGCAGCTCCCGCTGAGGAGATTCGCAGTGCGCCGAAACTTCGCGCGAAAGCCACGGAACCTGCCGATCGCATCGCGCTGATCCGGCAGCGCTGGGCGGAAAGCGGAGTCAGGATGTGGAATCCCCGCCTTCACGGCACCGGCGAAGCCACGCTGAACATCCAGGGCAGCGTCGGGCTGCTGCCGCCTGCACCCGGCGAGACGATGCCACGCTACGACAAGCTGGAATTCAAGATGCTCGGCGGACAGATCGTCTGCGAGGGCGTCATCGTCGAGGCCCCCGCGCAGGCGAGCCATCGCAGCTTCACCCGGCTCGCCGAGCCAGGGAAGCTCGACCGGGTTCGCGAACCGGTGCGGGAACGCCAGGCCGCTCTGGCCTGATCCTTTCCGCTGCAAGCGACGTCGCGCTGTGCTAGGCTGAGGTTTCCCGAACATGGGAGATCGCATGCCTGCAAAGCTGTTGCGACTGATCGTGATCGCCGCCCTCTGCATCTCGCAAGGAGCCTTTGCGGCGTCCAGCAAACGGCCTCACCACACGCCCGCCACCGATCCAGCCGCACCCTATAAGGTGGACCGGCTCTCCTCCTCGCGCGGCGAGACCATCCTCAGCACGCCCGGCCAGACCACCGTACTGATGCGAGAAGTCCTCGACGACATGAACGCGAGGAGCCTCCGCGATGCCATGCGCTCGACCGCCGGCGTCACGATCGGACGCTAAGCTCCCGCGCGGCAGATAAATTTTCCTCATACGAGGCAGTTGCCCGCAACGCCGGCTGCAACGTAACCTGCGCGCGGTCGAGCCGCGACGTCCGCCCGATCAAAACGACAAGAACACTTCGGGAGCAAACTATGAGAAAACTCACAGCCGCGCTGTGTGCGTTGGCATTCCTGGCAACCGGCGCGCAGGCTCAGACCCTCAAGGAATTCCTGGCAGCGGTCATGCAGAAATGGACGGCGCCGTTCGAGCCGTTCCAGCTCATCGGCAACATCTACTATGTCGGGACCGAAGGCATCGCCGTCTACGTGATCAAGACATCGCAGGGCCTGATCCTGATGGACACGGCGATGCCCCAGTCGACCGGCATGATCAAGGACCATATCGCCAAGCTCGGCTTCAAGGTGGCCGACATCAAGATCGTCCTCAACTCACACGCGCATCTCGATCACACCGGCGGGTTTGCCGAGATCAAGAAGGAGACCGGTGCGCAGCTCGTGGCCGGCGAGCGCGACAAGCCGCTGCTCGAAGGCGGCTATTATCCCGGCGACGAGAAGAACGAAGACCTCGCTTTCCCGCCGGTGAAGGTCGACCGTGTCGTGAAGGAAGGCGACAAGGTTACGCTCGGCGACACCACGCTGACAGCGCATGCGACGCCCGGCCACTCGCCCGGCTGCACGAGCTGGGAGATGACCGTCAAGGACGGCGATCAGAACCGCGAGGTGCTGTTCTTCTGCAGCGGCACCGTGGCGCTGAACCGGCTGGTGGGACAGCCGACCTATCCCGGCATCGTCGACGACTACCGCGCGACCTACGCCAAAGTGAAGGCGATGAAGGTCGACGTGCTGCTCGGGCCGCATCCCGAGGTCTATGGCATGCAGGCCAAGCGTGCGCAGATGAAGGACGGCACGCCGAATCCGTTCGTCAAACCGGGTGAGCTTGCGACCTATGCGACCAGCCTGTCGGAGGATTTCGACAAGCAACTCGCCAAGCAGACCGCGGCGCTGGAAAAGAAGTAGCCGCATCGCATGCTGCCTTTGACCTCTCCCCCGCTGGGCAGCGCAATCGCATTTGGATTTTAAGGGATTGTCTGTGGGCTTGCTCCGCCTCTCCCGCTTGCGGGAGAGGCCGACGCGCTCGCAGAGCGCGGCGGGTGAGGGCTCTCGCCGCGTAGGGACATCCTCGGTCGTCCTCAACAATCCCGCCGCGGAGACACCCCCACCCCGCCCCTCCCCCGCAAGCGGGAGAGGGAGCCGAGTGCCGATGCCGCCCCATCCTTCCACTCATATGCGATTGCCCTGCCCGCCGGGGAGAGGTGCGGCAAGACGTTGCGCCGAAACGCATGGTTAGCAGAACGTAACCGCGGCTTTTGCAGGACTTCGCCGCCGATACGCCTGCTGACGCCGCCCCGTATCGTTAACACAGTCTTACCCTGGCACGCGCCCGGAAACTCCTGCGGTAGCGTGCAACCTGTGCTGGTCTTTCGTGCAAGGCCCGATCTAACGCGCCCTTTACCCACGCTATGCAAGATCGCCGGCGTTTTCAGGATCCGGGGCTCGTATTTTCAATGCCTGTTGCCGATTTGAAGTTTCACTTCGCCGCCGCCATACGGCTGTTTCGCGTGCCGGCCGACAATCCCGAGCTGACGCGCGCGCAGTTCGACGCCTTCTCCAAGCAGATCCCGCTGCTCTACTTCATCCTGATCACCAACACGATCGCGGTCGCATATACCTATGTGCCGCTGGCGCCGGCCTCGCTCAGCATGATCGTGCCCGGCGTATTGATCGCGGTGGCGGGCTATCGGACCTTCTGGTGGCTGCGGCAGCGCCACGTCGTCCGCAGCGACGCCGACATCCTGCGCAATCTGCGTCTCACCAACTGGATCGCGGCACCGATCGCGGCGGGCTTCACGGTCTGGTCGTTCGCCCTCTATCCCTACGGCGATCCCTTTGCCAAGAGCCAGGTGGCCTTCTACATGGCGGTGACCGTGATCGGTTGCATCTTCTCGCTGATGCATCTGCGTTCGGCCGCGCTGATCGTGACTCTCGTCGTCGACGTGCCCTACGTCGTGTTTTACTTCGCCACGGGCGAGCCGACGCTGGAGGCGATGGCCGTCAACAATCTGCTGGTCACCGGCGCGATGGTGACGGTGCTGACCATCTACTACCGGGACTTCGCCGACCTCGTCGCCAGCCGCAAATCGCTGCTGGCACAGCAGGCGGCGACCCAGGCGCTCTCGGACGAGAACTTCCGCCTCGCCAATCTGGATTCCCTCACCGAGCTGCCGAACCGCCGCCGCTTCTTCGCCGAGCTGTCGAGCGCCTTTGCCGACGCCGAGCGCAGAAACGTTCGCGTCGCGGTCGGCATCATCGACCTCGACGGCTTCAAGCCGATCAACGACAATTACGGCCACAGCGTCGGCGACCGCGTGCTGATCGAGGCCGGCCGCCGCATCCGCGAGGTCTGCGAGGGCTTCGGCCCGCAACGCGTGGAATTCGCCCGGCTCGGCGGCGACGAGTTTGGCCTCGTCGTGTGTGGTAATCCCGACGATGCCGATCTGGCACGGCTCGGCGAACGTATCGGCGGGCAGGTCAAGCTGCCTTACCAGCTCGACACCGCCCACACCGGCCTGTCCTGCTCGATCGGTTTTGCGCTGTTTCCGGACTCCGCGACGACGTCGGAAGCTCTCTATGAATGCGCCGACTATTCGCTCTATCACGCCAAGCGCCAACTGCGCGGGCGCACCGTGATCTTCTCGGGCGAGCTCGAGGCCGAGATCCGCAGCCGCGGCGTGATCGAGAACCTGTTGCGCACCTCCGATTTCGGCGCCGAGATGGAGCAGGTGTTCCAGCCGATCGTCGATGCCATGAGCGAGCACACTGCGGGCTTCGAGACGCTGGCGCGCTGGCACAGCCCCCGTCTCGGCTGGGTTTCTCCCGCCGACTTCATTCCCGCCGCCGAGCGCATCGGCCTGATCCGGCCACTGACGCAGACGCTGTTGGCGCGTGCACTCGCGACCGCCAAGACCTGGCCCGACGACATCCGCCTGTCGTTCAACCTGTCCGCGCACGACGTCTGCGCCGCCGAAGGCATCCTGCCGCTGATCTCCATCATCGAGAAAAGCGGTCTGTCACCACGCCGGATCGACTTCGAGATCACCGAGACCGCCGTCACCTTCGATTTCGTGCGCGCGCAGCAGTCGGTCGCGACGCTGAAGGCGATGGGCTGCGGCATTTCGCTGGACGATTTCGGCACCGGCTATTCGTCGCTGAGCCATGTGCACCGGCTGCCGCTCGACAAGATCAAGGTCGACCGCAGCTTCGTCGCCGACATCAACGAGAATCCGGTCAGTCACAAGATCATCAAGTCGCTGACGGGCCTCTGCGACGACATGGAGATCGCCTGCGTCGCCGAGGGCGTCGAGACCCGCGCCCAGCTCGACACCTTGCGCCGGCTCGGCTGCGACTACATCCAGGGCTATTATTTCGCAAAACCGATGTCGGCCGATGCGATCGGCGACTATCTGGCGAACGAACGCCGGCGCCTCGACGGCGCCAAGGTCGTCGCCTAGCGGGCCCAGACATCAGACCGCGCAGTAGCGTTCCTGGATGTCCTTGTCCGCGAGCAGCGCCGCCGCGCTGCTTTGATGCACGACCTCGCCCTGGTCGATGATCACGGCGCGGTCGGCCAATCGAAGAGCCCATTCGACGTTCTGCTCGACCAGCAGCAGTGTCTTGCCCTCGTCGCGCAGGCGGCGGAACAGCACGCCCATCTCCTCGACGAGGACGGGCATGATGCCCTCCGAGGGTTCATCCAGCAGGATCATCTTGGGCTTGCCGATCAGCGCGCGCGCGATCGCCAGCATCTGCTGCTCGCCGCCGGAGAGCGTCACGCCCTCCTGGTCGAGGCGCTCCTTCAAACGCGGAAAGGTCTCGGCGATTTCGTCGATCGCGGCCCGCTCCTCGATGCCGCTGCCGGCCGCGACGAGACCGAGCCGGAGGTTCTCGCGCACCGACAGCCCGGGAACGATGCGCCGCTCCTCGGGCACGTAAGCGAGACCGAGGTGGAAGCGCTGATGGGCGCGCAACGGCAGGAGCTCCCTGCCCGCAAAGCGCACGCGGCCGGTCGCCTTCGGCATCAGGCCCATCATGGTTCGCAAGGTCGTGGTCTTGCCGGCGCCGTTGCGACCGACGAGGGCAACCACCTCGCCCTCCTTCACGTGCAGCGAGATGCCGTGGAGGATGTGGCTCGCGCCATACCAGGCGTGGAGGTCTTCGATTTCGAGCAGCGCGGTCTCAGCCATAACCTTCACTCTGTCCGAGATAAACCCGGCGGACTTCCGGATTGCTCCTGATCTCGTCGGGCGCGCCGTCCGCGAGCAGACGGCCATGATGCAGCACCACCACGCGCTTGGACAGGCCCAGCACCATCTTCATCTTGTGCTCCACCAGGAGCACGGTGCGCTTGTCGGCGAGCCGCTCCAGCAGCGCGACCATGTCCTTGGTCTCTTCCGGTCCCATGCCGGCGGTCGGCTCGTCGAGCAGCAGCAACTCGGGCTCGGAGACCAGCGCGATCGCGATCTCCAGCGCGCGCTGCTGGCCATGCGACAGGAACTTTGCAAATTCGCTTCGCTTGCCGAGAAGCCCCACCGCGTCGAGTGCCGCATCAGCACGCGCATGCAATTCGGTCAGCCGAGCGCGATTCCGCCAGATGTCGTAGCTCACGGTCAGCGCCTGGGCAGCGACGCGGACGTTCTCATGCACCGACAGATCCGGAAAGATGTTGGTGATCTGATAGGAGCGCGAAATGCCCTGATGCACGAAGCGGTGCTGCGGCAGGCCGTTCAGCTCGCGTCCGCGGAAGTGCAGCTTGCCGGACGTCGGCGTCAACACACCGGACAGGATATTGAAAAACGTGCTCTTGCCGGCACCGTTCGGCCCGATGATCGAGGTGAGCTGCCCCGCCGCAAAGGACAAGGTAATGTCCTCGAGCGCGACGAAGCCGCCGAAGCGCTTGCCGATTCCCTCGACGCGAAGCAGCTCGCCGCTCATCGCCGCGCCTTTCCGATGCCGAGGACGTCCAGCAGCGTTCCCCAGATGCCCTTGGGCAGGAACAGCACGAACAGCACGAAGATCGCGCCGACGAAGATCTGCCAGTGCGGCGTCCACAGCGAGATGACGTCCTCCAGAATCAGGAAGCTCGCCGCGCCGACGAAGGGGCCGAAGAAGCTGCGGGCACCGCCGAGCAGCACCATCATCACGATCATGCCCGAGGTCTGGTAGTGCAGGATGTCGAGCGGCACGATCGACAGATGCAGCGCCAGCATGCAGCCGCCGAGCGAGGAGATCGCGCCCGACAGCATGAACACGACCAGCTTGCTGCGCTCGACGTCATAGCCGCAGGCCCGCGCCCGCTGCTCGTTCTCGCGGATCGCCTCGATGACGGCCCCGAACGGCGAGTTCAGGATGCGCGACTGGAACCACATCGCCAGCGCCGCGAACGCCATCAGCACGTAATATTTGTTGACGGGGTCGAGAAAATTGACCTGGAGGCCGAACAGGCTGATGCGGTCGACGGTAAAGCCGCGCAGGCCGTTCTCACCGCCGGTAAAGGACGAGGCCTGGAGCGCGACGTAGTAGACGAGTTGCGCCAAGGCGAGCGTCACCATGGAGAAATAGATGCCGCGGGTGCGCGTCGAGACAATGCCGATCAGAGCCGCAAGGCAGGTGCTGAGACACACGGCGATCGCGACCGCGGCAAACCACGGCACGCCGTAGCGGCCGATCGCAATGCCGGTGAAGTAGGCTCCCGCACCGAAGAACGCGGCCTGGCCGAATGACAGCAGCCCGGTGTAGCCGAACAGCAGATTGTAGCCCATCACCACGACGCCGTAGATCAGGACGTTGACGGCCAGCGCCTTGGACGGCAGCAGCCAGGGCAATATCGCCAACACGGCGATGGAGAGCAGCACGCGGTGGTCGAGAAGCCTGCCGAGCCCGCTCGGCGCAGGCTTGGCGAGAGCCTCGCCGCTCGAAGGGTGCGTCACGCCGTCCTCCCTCTCACGCCGAACAGGCCTTGCGGGCGGATCAGCAGCACCACCGCCATCAGCGCGAACATGACGATGGTCGCCATTTCAGGCGCGAACAGCGCCACCAGGCTGATGGAAATGCCGACCATGAGGCCGGCCACGACCGCGCCGACGATCGAGCCGAGACCGCCGATCACGGTGACGACGAAGGCTTCGGCCAGAACCAGCGAGCCCATCTCCGGATTGACGCTGCGCATGGGCCCGGCGAGCACGCCGCCCAGCGCGGCAAGTCCGACGCCAAGACCGAAGATCGCGAGCCACACCCGGCCGATGTCGACACCGAGCACCTGCATGATGGTGGGATCGCGCGCACCCGCGCGCACGATCAAGCCGACACGGGTCTTCTCCAGCGTCAGCCAGAGCACCAGCAGCACCAGCGCCACCAGCACGATGACGAACAGGCGGTAGCGCGGGAAGAAGCCGATGCCGAGATCGAGCACGCCGATCAGCTGCGGCGGGGTCGGAAACGGAATGCCGTCGCTGCCGAACACGATGCGCACGCCCTCGACCAGGACGTAGCTGAGGCCGAAGGTGAGCAGCAGCGGATCGTCGATCGAGCGTCCATACAGCCTGCGGATCAGCACGAACTCGATCAGCATGCCGAACGCGCCGATCAGGATGGGCGCGAGCAGCAGTCCCCACCAGAAGCTGCCTGTGAGCGAGGCCAGATACAGCCCGGCATAGGCCCCGATCATGAACAGCGCGCCATGGGCGAAATTGACCACCCCGAGCATGCCGAACACGATCGTCAGTCCAAGCGCAGTGATCACCAGGACCGCCCCAAGGGCAATCCCGGAGAGAAGCTGCATGATGATCAGCGACAGGTCCATCGTCACAAGTCTTAGGTCGCGTGGCCAAGCTCGCTGCAGCTGCGCAGCATGTCGTCCGAGCCTGTGTCGTTGGCGAGAATGGCGAACAGATCGTTGTCGCCCGCCATGGCGGACTTCTTCTTGGACTCCAGCACCAGCACCGACTGAACCGACTGATGGTCGCATTTGCGGTAATGCTGCAGCCCCTTGGTCAGATCATATTGCAGCTTCTCCAGCGCATCGACCACCTTGTCGGTGTCGGTACCGCCGGCGGCCTGCATGGCGGCCAGCAAGGATCCGACGCCGGAATAGCCGTAGGCGCCGTAATCGGTCGGGATCGCGCCGCCGTTGGCGGCCTTGTACGCCGCGTTGAAGCTGGCTGCCGACTTGCTCTGCGCCTCCAGGCCCCAATAGTAATTGGCGCCGCCGACCACGCCCTCGAACACGTCGGGGCCGACCGCAAGACGCTGGTTGTGCAGGATGACGGGGACGACGATCTTCATCTGCTGCTTGACGCCGAAATCCACCGCCTGCTTGATCGCATTGGCCTGGTCGCGGCCGAAATTGGAGATGCAGAGCACATCAGGCCGCATCGACATCAGGCGCGGCATGAAGGTGGAATAGTCGGCCGCACCGAACGGATGCAGTATCTCGCCGACATTGTCCGCGCCGATCGCCGCCTGCGCGCGCTTGAAGCCGCGCAGCATCTCGTGACCATAGGCGTAATCAGCAACAAGATGCGCGACCTTCATGCCCTTCTTCAAGGTCTGTCGCGCCACCGCTGCGGTCGTCATGTGCGGATTGAGCGCCTCGTGGAAGGTGTATTTGCTGAAATCCTTGGCTTCGTTGATGGTGTCGGACTGGCTGATCGAGACGTAGATCACGCCGCGGGCGCGGGTGACCTCGTTGACCGCGAGCTGCACGGCGCTGGAGAGCGCGCCGACCACGGCGTGAACCTTGTCCTTCTCGATCAGTTCGAGCGTCCGCGTCGCGGCCTCGCCGGCATTGAGCTTGTCATCGCGCACCAGCAGCTCGACCTTGCGGCCGCCGATGCCGCCCTTATCGTTGACGAGCTTCACCGCAAGCTCGGCGCATTTGACCTGATCGCGTGCTTCCGCGGCGAAGGGGCCGGTCAGCGGCGTCGGGAAGCCGATGCGGATCGTCTCGTCCGCGGCGCGGCCCAGACGGGGCATGGCGAGCAGCGCCGCGCCTGCCGACAGGCCGGCGAGCGCGGTGCGGCGGGATATTTTCGGGGTCGAACCGGATTTGGGCATGACTTCCTCCAAGGTCTTTTTCAAGTGTCTTTTTTCTAGTAGCGCTTCAGGGCTTTCAGGACTTTTGTCGGCGTGATCGGAATCGAATTGATCGTGACGCCGAACGGCGCAAGCGCATCATTCACGGCGTTGAGCACGCAGGCGGATGCGGCCGCCGTGCCGGCCTCGCCGACGCCCTTGGCGCCAAGCTCGGTGTCGGCGGTCGGCGTCTCGACATGGCCGATGACGATGTCGGGCATCTCCATCGGCATCGGCACGAGGTAATCGGCGAGCGAGCCGTTCACGAGCTGGCCGGTGTCGCTGTAACGGCACTCCTCGAACAGCGCCGCACCCAGACCCTGCACGATGCCGCCCCGAAGCTGCTCGTCCACCAGCATCGGATTGATGACGCGGCCGCAATCCTCGACGATGAAGTGCTTCAGGAGCTTGATGAAACCGGTCTCGACATCGACCTCCAGCGAGCAGCCCTGGATGCCGTTGGTGAAGGCAAAGGGATAGCCCTGCGGCGCGAAATGATGGCTCACGGTGAGCTGCGCCTGCGTGCCCGGCGGCAGCGTGTCGGAGCGGAAATAGGCGATGCGTGCGATCTCCGCGATTGGCAAGCGCGGCTTGGGCGTCGCGGCGTCGACGATCTCGCCATCGACGATGTCGAGCGCCGACGGCTGCTCCTGCAGGATGAGCGCCGCGATCTCCAGGATGTTGCGCTTGAGTGCGCGCGTGGCCTGCAGCGCGGTCTCGCCGCCGATGCCGGCGCCGCGGCAAGCCCAGGTCGCACCACCATGCGGCGTCACCTCGGTATCCCCGGTGATGACCTTGACGTGCTCCTGCACAAGGCCAAGCTGGTCGGCCACGATCTGGCTGATGATCGCCTCGGTGCCCTGCCCCTGCTCGGTGACCGAGATCAGGCAGCGCACCTCCCCAGACGGCGTCAGGCTCAAAATCGCGCCGTCCTGCGACGAGATGCGCGCACCGCCGACGCCATAAAACGCAGGGCTGGGATTGGTGATCTCGACAAAGGCGGCGATGCCGATGCCGCGATAGATGCCGCGCTTGCGCAAATCCGCCTGCTCGGCCCGCAAGCCGTCATAGTCCATGATCTCGTGCAGGCGCTTCAGGCAGGCCTGATGGGACAGCGCCTCGAACCGGTAGCCGGTCGGCGAGGTTTGCGGATAGGCATCGTCGGCGATCACATTCCGCGCGCGGATGGCGAAGGGATCGAGGCCGAGCTTGCTTGCTGCCATGTCGACGAGACGCTCGGTCACCGCGCAGGCGATGGGATGGCCGACGGCGCGATACTGGCTAGTCTGCACCTTGTTCTGGAAAATCACCTCCAGCGTGGCGCGGTAGTTTTTGAAGCGGTATGGCGCGCCGATCAGGCGGATCACCTGGTTGCCCTCGACCACGCTGGTGCGCGGATAGGTCGAGAACGCGCCGATGGCGGTCAGGTCGAGCACGTCCATCGCCAAAATCTCGCCCTTTGCATCGAGCGCCATGCGCGCGCGGACGCGATGGTCGCGGGCGTGGATGTCGGAGACGAAGGATTCCATGCGATCGGCGACATACTTCACGGGCCGGCCAAGCAGGATCGAGAGACCGACCACCGCCATGTCCTCGTGATAGACATGCAGCTTCATCCCGAAGGAGCCGCCGATGTCGGTCGCGATGACGCGGACGCGCGCCTCCGGGATGCCGTAGTGGCGTGAATAGAGATCCTGAAACTGATACGGCGTCTGCGTGCCGTGATGCACGGTGAGCGTCCTCGCGGACGGATCGTAGTCGGCGACGATGGCGCGCGGCTCCAGCGTCACCGCGGTGTGGCGGCCGAAGGTGAACTCCTCTTCCACCACATGAGCCGCATGCGCAAAGGCGTCGTCCACGGTGCCGCTGTCGAGCTGGCTGCGGAAGCAGGTGTTGTTGGCGCTGCCGGGATTGACCAGCGGACCGCCGGCCTCACGTGCGCTGTCGATGTCGACGACGACGGGAAGGTCCTCGTAGTCGACCTCGATCAGCTCCAGCGCATCTTCGGCGATCGCCCGGCTCTCGGCAACGACCGCAACCACCGCCTGTCCGGCCCAGACCACGCGATCGAGCGGCAGCGGCAATTGCGGCGCTGAGGTCATGCCCTTGAAATGATCGAGCGTACCGGTCCAAGGCGTGCAGATTTTTGCGAGATCAGCGCCCGTCGCCACGAGGTGCACACCTTCGATTGCACGCGCCTGCTCGGTGTTGATCGAGACGATCTTCGCATGCGCATGCGGGCTACGCAGGAACGCGGCGTAGAGCATGCGCGGCAGCTTGAGATCGCTGACGTAACGTCCCCGCCCGGCGAGCAGCCGCTTGGCGTTCGGCCGCGGCACGGAGCGGCCGATATAGGAGTTGGGCCGATCGAGCGAAGTCAGCGGCGCGCTCACGCTGCGCCTCCGTCCGTATTGCGTGCTTTGGCCACCGCATCGATGGCATCGACGATCGCTTCATAGCCGGTGCAGCGGCAGTAATTGCCCGACAGCGCGTCGCGAATGTCCTCGCGGCTCGGCTGCGCCACCCGCGACAGCAGCTCCTGCGCATTGACCAGCATGCCCGGCGTGCAGAAGCCGCATTGCAGAGCGTTGCGGCGATGGAATTCAGCCTGTAGTTCGGCAATAGCGCCGTATTCCGACAGACCCTCGATGGTATCGATGGACGCGCCATCAGCCTGCACCGCGAAGATCAGGCAGGAATGCACGGCGCGGCCGTCGAGCTGCACCAGACAGGCACCGCAGGCGCCCATCTCGCAGCCGGCATGCGTGCCCGTCAGCTCGAGCTTGTCGCGCAGGCAATCGACCAGCGTGTCGCGCGGCGCGACCTCGCAGGCGACCTTGCGGCCGTTGACGACGAAGCGGACCCGCACCGTCTCGTCAGCCTCGTTCAGCAGGCTATCGTCGAAGCCGCTCATGCGCCCTCACCGAGACGTCCGAGCAGGCGGCCGAGCAGCACGCGGGCAAGATGCAGTCGCATCGCCGGCGGCACCTCGTCGCTCTCGGGCGGTGCGAGATCGCCTTCGAGTGCACCTTGCGCGGCGGCGATACGTGCCGCACCCAGGCTAGTGCCGATCAAAATTGTTTCCGCCCCTTTGACCCGTGTCGGCGTGTTGCCGACGGAGAAGAAGGAGATGCGGATGTCGTCAATGCGCTCCCCGGTGCAGGTCGCGAGCATGCCGCAACCGACCAGCGCGTAATCCCCACGCCGGCGCGCCAGCTCGTCGAACGCAAAGCGCTGATCCGGCCTGAACAGCGGAACGTAGATTGCGGTGATTAGCTCGCCGGGCTGCAAGGCAGTCTCGAACAGGTCGATGAAGAAGTCGTCGGCCTTGACGCGCCGCCGGCCGGAAGGGCCGGCGATCTCGATCGCGGCATCGAGCGCCAGCGTCATCGCCGGAAATTCGGAGGCGGGGTCGGCCAGTGCGACGCTGCCGCCGAGCGTGCCGCGGTTGCGGATCGCCGGATGCGCAACAAAGGGAGCCGCCGCATGCAGCAGCGGTGCGAACTCGGCAATCAACGGCTCGCTCAGCATCTCGCAATGGCGCGTCAGCGCACCGATACGCAAGCTATCGCCTTCGCGCCTGATGCCGCGCAGCTCGTCGATGTGGGTGATGTCGATCAAGAGCCGTGGCGCCTGCAGCCGCAGCGACAGCGCCGGCACCAGGCTCTGGCCGCCGGCGATGAAACGCGCATCGTCCCCGGCGCGGGCGTGAGCATCCAGCGCCTGGTCGATCGTCGCAGCCCGAAAATAGCTGAAAGCCCGCGCCTTCACTGCCGTTTCCTCGAAATCCATCGGCCCATCAGCCGGGATGCCAGATTTGTAACCATCTGGTCTCAAAATCCTGACACGGCTCCTGGGGCCGGTCAACAGGAAATGACCATTTGGTCACAAAAGCACCTTGGGTTATGAAGGCAGCGGTACGTTGATTCAGCGACGAGATGGCCCGAAAAGCGCAGAAAACTTTGAGGCGACCGGTCCGCAAGCGGACCGAGACAGGCAGCAAGTCCGCGCCAAAGCGTCGCAACATGCGCGCGGCCGACCGCGAGCGCGCGATCGTGGACGAGGCCATCCGCTTCTTCGCTGAGCGCGGCTTCGAGGGCCAAACCCGCGAGCTCGCCAAGCGCATGGGCATCACGCATTCGGCGATCTACCGCCACTTCCCGAGCAAGGAAGCGCTGATCGAGCGGGTCTACCAGGAGGTCTATCTCAGCCGCTGGTCGCCCGATTGGGGTCCGATGATCCGCGACCGTTCGTTGTCACTCGAAGCGAGACTCACGCGCTTCTATCTCGACTATGTCGAACGCGTGTTCGAATATAATTGGGTGCGGATCTTCGTGTTCTCCGGCATGAAGTCGTTCGGCATCACCAGCCGCTACCTCGACATCGTGAGGCGCGAGATCATCGAACCGGCCGCGGCCGAACTGCGCCACGAGCTCCGGCTACCCGACGCGAAAGCTCACTCATTGAGCGAGCGCGAGACCGAGCTGTTCTGGGGCCTGCACGGCCGCATCTTCTATCTCGCCATCCGCAAGTTCATCTACGAGACGCCGATCCCGCCCGATCTTGACGCAATCGTCCGCGACGCCGTCCAGACCTTCATGGACGGCGCGAAGACGACGATGCCGAGGCTGCTGGTGAGCGGCTAGCTACTTCGAAAGGCTGGGCAGATCGAGGTTCTTGTCGCGGGCGCAGTCGATTGCGGTCTCATAGCCCGCATCGGCGTGACGCATGACGCCGCTGGCGGGATCGTTCCAGAGCACGCGCTCGATCCGCTTGGCCGCTTCCGGCGTGCCGTCGGCGACGATCACCATGCCGGCGTGCTGGGAATAGCCGATGCCGACGCCGCCGCCATGATGCAGCGACACCCAGGTCGCGCCGCTGGCGCAATTGAGCAGCGCGTTCAGCAGTGGCCAGTCGGACACCGCGTCCGAGCCGTCCTTCATCGCTTCAGTCTCGCGGTTCGGGCTTGCCACCGAGCCGCTGTCGAGATGATCGCGGCCGATCACGATCGGCGCTTTCAATTCACCGCGCGCCACCATCTCGTTGAAGGCAAGGCCGAGTCGATCGCGATCGCCGAGGCCGACCCAGCAGATCCGCGCCGGCAGACCCTGGAATTTGATGCGCTCCTTCGCCATGTCGAGCCAGTTGTGCAGATGCTTGTCATCCGGCATCAGCTCCTTGACCTTCGCATCGGTCTTGAAGATGTCCTCGGGATCGCCCGAGAGCGCGGCCCAGCGGAACGGTCCGACGCCGCGGCAGAACAAGGGACGGATATAGGCGGGAACGAAGCCCGGGAAATCGAAGGCGTTCTTCAGGCCCATGTCCTGCGCCATCTGGCGGATGTTGTTACCGTAGTCGAGCGTTGGAATGCCCTGGGCATGGAAATCCAGCATGGCCTGGACGTGCTCGACCATCGACGTCTTCGACGCGCGCTCCACCCCCTTCGGATCGGAGCCGCGCTTGGCTTCCCAATCAGCGAGCGTCCAGCCCTTCGGCAAGTAGCCGTTGACTGGATCGTGCGCGCTGGTCTGGTCGGTGACGACGTCCGGCTTGACGCCACGGCGCACGAGCTCCGGGAAAATCTCCGCGGCATTGCCGAGCAGGCCGACCGAGATCGCCTTCTTCGTCTTGGCGGCATCTTCCATGATCGCCAGCGCTTCGTCGAGCGTCGCGGCCTGTCGATCGAGATAGCCGGTACGCAGCCGCATCTCGATGCGGCTCGGCTGGCATTCGACCGCGAGCATTGAAGCGCCGGCCATGGTCGCGGCCAGCGGCTGCGCACCGCCCATGCCCCCCAAGCCGGCGGTGAGAATCCATTTGCCGGCAAGGCTACCGCCATAATGGCGGCGGCCGACCTCGACGAAGGTCTCGTAGGTGCCCTGCACGATGCCCTGGCTGCCGATATAGATCCAGGAGCCTGCGGTCATCTGGCCGTACATCATCAGGCCCTGGCGATCGAGCTCGTTGAAATGGTCGAGCGTTGCCCAATGCGGCACGATGTTGGAGTTCGCGATCAGCACGCGCGGTGCATCCGCATGGGTGCGGAACACGCCGACCGGCTTGCCGGACTGGACCAGCAGCGTCTGGTCGCCTTCGAGCTTGCGCAAGGCCGCAACGATCCGGTCAAAGCTCTCCCAGTCGCGCGCGGCGCGGCCGATGCCGCCATAGACGACGAGCTCGCTCGGGCGCTCCGCGACGTCAGGATCGAGGTTGTTCATGAGCATGCGCAGCGGCGCTTCGGTCAGCCAGCTCTTGGCGCTGATGTCGCTGCCGCGGGGGGCGCGGATGGTGCGGTCGTTGTCCAGTCGGCGGTTCATGCGGACCTCTTAATCAAGTCTCGGAAACGGATCGGATGGAAGCGCAGTGATCGCGATGGCCGGCAACGCATCCGCATCGATCAGTGCAGCGGCCTTGGCCAGATCGCCGGCCATGTAGCGGTCCGCACCGAGCGCCGGCACCTGCTCGCGCAATGCGGCGATGACGGCAGCCAGCGACGCACTGGTCGCATGCGGCGCGCGCAGCGTGATGCCCTGGGCAGCGACCAGGAGCTCGATACCGAGGATGGCGGCGAGATTGTCGGCCATGTCGGACAGGCGCCGCGCGGCATGCGCCGCCATCGAGACGTGATCTTCCTGGTTGGCGCTGGTCGGCGTCGAATCGATCGAGCAGGCCGCTGCGCGCTGCTTGTTCTCGGCATAGAGCGCGGCGGCCGTCACCTCGGCGATCATGAAGCCGGAATTGATGCCGGGATCGGGCGTGAGGAACGGCGGCAGGCCGAAATTCAGCGCGGGGTCGACCAGCGTCGCAATGCGCCGCTCGCTGATCGCGCCGATTTCCGCCAGCGCTAGCGCGAGCGCGTCGGCGGCAAAGGCCACCGGCTCGGCGTGGAAGTTGCCGCCTGAGACGATCTCGCCGGTCTCAACCAGGACGAGCGGATTGTCGGTGACGGCGTTGGCCTCGACAATCAGCGTACGCGCGGCCTGCGTGATCAGGTCGAGTGCGGCGCCGGCGACCTGGGGCTGGCAACGCAGGCAATAGGGGTCCTGCACGCGCTCGTCGCCTTCGAGATGCGACAGGCGGATATCGCTGCCATCCAGCAGCGCGGTCAGCGTCGCGGCTGCGGCGATCTGCCCGGGATGACCGCGCAGCGCCTGAATTTCGGGACGGAACGGTGCCGTCGAGGCCATCGCGGCGTCGACCGACAGCGCACCGGTCACGAGCGCCGCACGGGCCAGACGAAACGCGCGCAGCACGCCGGCAATGGCGTAAGCGGTCGAGAACTGCGTGCCATTGATCAGCGCGAGTCCCTCCTTGGGGCCGAGCGTCAGCGGCGCGAGGCCGGCCGCGGCGAGCGCTCCACCGCCGGACACCGTTTTCCCGTCGACGATCGCCTGCCCCTCACCGATCATCACCGCCGTCATGTGCGCGAGCGGCGCAAGATCGCCGGAGGCGCCGACCGAGCCCTGCTGCGGCACCAGCGGCGTGACGCCCCGCGCGAGCATGGCCTGCAACTGCTCGATCACCGCGCGGCGCACACCGGAAGCGCCGCGCCCGAGCGAGACGATCTTCAGCGCCATCATCAGCCGCACGATCGGCTCGGGCGCGGCCGGGCCGACCCCGCAGCAATGCGATACGATCAGATTGCGCTGGAGCAGCGCGGTTTGATCGGGCGGAATGCGTTTCGAGGCCAGCTTTCCAAAGCCGGTGTTGATGCCGTAGACGGGGGCATCGGCCTGCGCGGCCTTCGCGACGATCGCCGCGGCAGCCTCAACGCGCGGCCAGAACGAGGGATCGAGCACGACGGATGCGCCTTCCAGCACGCGCGCGAGATCGTCGAGGCTGACCGCTCCCGGCCTGACGACGATCGCGGTGCCCTGCTCCGTCACTGGCCCCTCCACACCCGGCGATGCAGCGGATTGAAGCCGATGCGGTAGACGAGCTCGGCGGGACGCTCGATGTCCCAGATCGCGAGGTCGCACCATTTGCCGGCCTCCAGCGTACCTGTCTCGTCGAGCACGCCCAGCGCCCGCGCGCCCTCGCGGGTGACACCGGCGAGGCATTCGGCAACCGTCATCCGGAACAGGGTCGCGCCCATGTTCATCGCGAGCAGAAGCGAGGTCAGCGGCGAGCTGCCGGGATTGCAGTCGGTCGCAAGCGCCATGGGAACGGCGTGGGTGCGGAACGCCTCGACAGGCGGCTTCTGCGTCTCGCGAATGAAGTAGAACGCGCCGGGCAGCAGCACGGCCACCGTTCCCGCCTTCGCCATCGCGGCGGCGCCGGCTTCGTCGGTATGCTCGAGATGATCGGCCGACAGCGCCGAGAATCTTGCAGCGAGCGCAGCACCGCCGAGGTTCGAGAGCTGGTCGGCGTGAAGCTTGACCGGCAGCCCGAGCCCTCTCGCCGTCTCGAACACCCGCGCGGTCTGCTCCGCCGAAAACGCGATGCCTTCCATGAAGGCATCGACGGCATCGGCGAGGCCGGCCTTTGCAACGGCCGGCAGCATCTGCCTGCAGACGAGATCGATGTAGCGATCCTTGTCGCCGTCAGCTTCCACCGGCAGCGCGTGCGCCCCGAGGAAGGAGGTGCGGATCGCAACCGGCCTCTGGCGGCCAAGGCTGCGCGCGGCAGAGAGTTGGCGCATCTCGGTCTCGGTGTCGAGGCCATAGCCGGACTTGATCTCGACGGTGGTTGCGCCCTCGTCGATCAGCGCATCGAGCCGCTGCAGCGCGCTTGCCACAAGCTCGGCCTCGCTCGCCTTGCGCGTCGCCGCTACCGTGGAGACGATGCCGCCGCCGGCGCGCGCGATCTCCTCGTAGCTCGCGCCCTTCAGGCGCAGCTCGAACTCGTGGGCGCGGTTGCCGCCATAGACGAGATGGGTGTGGCAGTCGACGAGGCCGGGCGTGATCCAGCGTCCGCCGCAGTCGATCCGTTCGGCCGCATCGGCATCCGCCGGAAAATCGGCCTGCGCACCGGCATAGACGATATGGCTGCCGCGCGCGGCGATCAGGCCCCGCTCGATCTCGCCGAGATCGGGCCGGTCGGCCCGCATCGTGGCAAGCCGGGCATTGTGCCAGATCCGGTCGAAGCGCTCTGCCATGCAACGGTCCCTTCGCGTGGGATGCTTGACTTATATGTCTAGACATATAATCGTGGGACCGTTCTGTCCAGCCGGCGTGTAATCATGACCCGACTGCATTTCGCCTCCGCGCTCCTGCCCTCGGGCTGGGCCAATGACGTGCAGGTGGTGATCACCGCCGGCGCGATCGCGGCGGTGTCCGCGGGTGTGCAGCCGACCGCCGGCGACGAGCGCCACGCCATCGCGCTTCCGGGACTTGCGAGCCTGCACAGCCACGCGTTCCAGCGCGGCATGGCGGGCCTCGCCGAGCTGCGCGGCAATTCCACCGACACGTTCTGGACCTGGCGCGAGACGATGTATCGCTTCGCCCTCGCAATGACGCCAGATGACGTCGCCGCCGTCGCGACACTTCTCTATGTCGAGATGCTCGAGCAGGGATTTACCCGCGTCGGCGAATTCCATTATCTGCATCATGATCGCGACGGTTCGCCCTATGCCGATCCCGCCGAGATGGCCGCGCGCATCGCGCAGGCTGCCGAAGCGTCCGGCATTGCCCTGACCCTGCTGCCGAGTTTCTATGCGCACGGTTCCTTCGGCGGCGCAGCGCCTCATGACGGCCAACGCCGCTTCATCTGCTCGGTCGATCAGTTCGCGGCATTGATGGCCGCCTCGCGCAGGGCCATCAGCGCATTGCCCGGCGCCAACATCGGCATCGCGCCGCACAGCCTGCGCGCGGTGACGCCTGACGAGCTCGCGGCGATCGTTCCGCTTGCCGACGACGGGCCGGTTCATATCCACGCCGCCGAGCAGGTGAAGGAAGTCGACGACTGCCTCGCCTGGTCGGGACGGCGCCCGGTGCAATGGTTGCTGGAGCACGTGCCGGTCGACCGGCGCTGGTGTCTCATTCACGCAACCCACATGACGGATGCGGAAATCACGGCATTCGCGAGCGCTGGCGCGGTCGCTGGCCTCTGCCCCATCACCGAAGCAAGCCTTGGCGACGGCATCTTTCCCGCCCGTGAATTTGTCGCTGCCGGTGGCGCCTTTGGCGTCGGCACGGATTCCAACGTGCTGGTCGGCGTCGCCGACGAATTGCGCCAGCTCGAATACGGGCAGCGCCTCAAGCACCGCGAGCGCAACGTGCTCTCCGCCGGCGCAGGCCGCTCGACCGGACGGACGCTGTTCGATCATGCGCTCGCAGGCGGCGCACAGGCGCTGGCGCAGCCGACCATCGGCCTCGCGCCCGGCGCGCGCGCCGATATCGTCACGCTTGACGGCGCACATCCCTCGCTGGCAGGGCGTCACGGCGATGCCACGATCGACGGCTGGATCTTTGCCGCGGGCAGTGGCGCGATCGACTGCGTCTGGGCCGGCGGTCACAAGGTGGTCGAAGGCGGACGTCATGCGTTGCGACAAGCTGCACGCGAGCGCTTCAACGCGGCGGTTCGGAGGCTTGTCGCATGAGCCTTGCCACCGACGCGGCCGACAAGCCGACGCTGTACAAGCGGATTCGCGCCGACATCGAGAAGCGCATCCTGACCGGCGAATGGCCGCCGGGGCATCGCATTCCGTTCGAGCATGAACTGGTCGCCCGCTACGGCTGCTCGCGCATGACGGTGAACAAGGCACTGTCGGAGCTGGCGCAAGCCGATTTGATCGAGCGGCGGCGGCGCGCCGGCTCTTTCGTACGCAGGCCGCAGCATCAGTCGGCGGTTCTCAAGATCGCCGACATCCGCGCCGAGATCACCGCACTGGGGCGCGGCTACGGCTACGAGCTGATCGGTCGCAAGCTGCGGGCTGCGACTGCCGCCGACCGTGACCGTCTCGGCGTGAAAAAGGCCGGCAAGGTGGTCGCGATCACCTGCCGGCACAGCGCCGACAAAGTGCCCTTTGCGGTCGAGGACAGGCTGATTGATCTGTCCTCGGTGCCGGAGGCCGCAACCGCGGATTTCGCGCGCGAACCACCGGGGTCGTGGCTGCTTCATCATGTCCCGTGGACGGAGGCCGAGCATACCATCAGCGCCATCGTCGCCGACGATCGCACGGCGGATGCGCTCGCGATCGCCGTCGGCGCGCCCTGCCTCGTGATCGATCGCTACACCTGGCGCAGCGCACGCACCATCACCGCCGTGCGCCTGCTCTATCCCGGTGATTCTCACCGCCTTGTCGCGCGATTCAAGGGAGGCTGAGAGGATATGTCGGCACAAATCGTGCAACGCTTCGGGCAACGGTCCATCTGGACCGACAATGATCAACAGGACGTCAATCCATCGATCGGCAAGAGGACGACAATCATGCGTAGTTCGACGATATTTGCGACAATCATTGCTTTCGCGGCCGCCACTCCCGTGCTCGCCGACGACGTCAAGGTCGGCGTGGGCATCTCCGGCTGGACCGGCTTTGCGCCGCTGACTTTGGCGAAGGAGGCCGGCATCTTCAAGAAGAACGGCCTCGACGTCACCATCAAGAAGATTCCGCAGAAGGACCGCCACCTCGCGATCGCGTCCGGCGACATCCAGTGCGCGGCGACCACGGTCGAAACCTGGATCTCCTGGAACGCCAACGGCGTTGCGACCAAGCAGATCTTCCAGCTCGACAAGAGCTTCGGCGCCGACGGCATGGCCGTGCGCAACGACGTCGCCGCGATCAAGGACCTGAAGGGCAAGACCGTCGCCGCCTCCGCGCCCGGCACCTCGCCTTATTTCGCGCTGGCCTGGATGCTCAAGAAGAACGGCCTCACGGTGAAGGACGTCACCGTCGTCAACCTCGAGCCGGCCGCGGCCGCGCAGGCCTTCGTCTCCGGCCAGAACGATGCGGCGATGACCTATGAGCCGTACCTGTCGACGGTGCGCGCCGCGCCCGACAAGGGCAAGATCATCGCGACCACGCTGGACTATCCGATGGTCATGGACACGTTCGGCTGCACGCCGAAATTCCTGACCGAGAATCCCAAGGCCGCCAAGGCGCTTGCCGACAGCTATTTCGAGGCGCTCGACATGATCGCCAAGGACCAGGCCAAGGCCTACGAGATCATGGGCGCGGACGTGAAGCAGAGCGGCGAGCAATTCGGCAACTCGGCGAAGTATCTGCGCTGGCAGGACAAGGCCGCGAACCAGAAGTTCTTCGCCGGCGACTTCCTGACCTTCAACAAGGAGGCTGCCGAGCTCCTGCTCGAGATCGGCATCATCAAGGCCGCACCGAAGGTCGAGGATCTCTTCGACGCCAGCTTCATCAAGTAAGTTTTCAACGACTTGCTGGTCCCGCCGCAAGGGCGGGACCAGTGCAGATCGACTATTCGGATAGACAGTTGGATGCGTCCCCTGGACCCTGTTACATCGAAGCAGCGCGTGGCCTACGGCCTTGCGTTCTTCGTGGTGTTCGTTGCCCTCTGGTCGTGGGCGACCTTTGGCGGCTATGTGTCGAAGACCTTTCTCGCCAACCCGCTCACGATGGTTCAGGAAGGTTATGACCTCCTCGCCAAGCAGGGCTTCATCTACGACATCGGCATGACGATCTGGCGCGTCGTCGGCGGTTTTGCGCTGGCAGCCATCATCGCAGTGCCGCTCGGCGTTCTCATGGGCGCCTATAAGCCCGTCGAGGCGTTCCTCGAGCCGTTCGTCTCGTTCGCGCGCTATCTGCCCGCCTCCGCCTTCATTCCGCTCCTGATCCTGTGGGCCGGCATCGGCGAGCTGCAGAAGCTGCTCGTCATCTTCATCGGCTCGGTGTTCCAGGTCATCCTGATGGTCGCCGTGACCGTTGGCGCCACGCGGCGCGATCTGGTCGAGGCAGCCTATACGCTCGGCGCCAAGGACCGCGGCATCATCCGCCGCGTACTGCTGCCATCCTCCGCGCCCGAGATCGCAGAGATCCTGCGGCTGGTGCTGGGCTGGGCCTGGACCTACGTCATCGTTGCCGAACTGATCGGCTCGTCCTCGGGCATCGGTCACATGATCACCGACAGCCAGGCGCTGCTCAACACCGGACAGATCATCTTCGGCATCATCGTGATCGGGTTGATCGGCCTGCTCTCGGACTTCATGTTCAAGGCGTTCAACGCCTGGCTGTTTCCGTGGAGGCTCGCATGACGATCCTCAAGGTCGAACAGGTCTCGCGCACCTTCCCCGCACGCCACGGCAACGCGCCGACCAAGGCGCTGGAGCCGACCGATCTCGTGATCGGCAACAACGATTTCGTCACCATCCTCGGCCCCTCCGGCTGCGGCAAGTCCACGCTGCTCCGCATCGTTGCGGGGCTCGATCGTCCGACCAGCGGGCGCGTCACGCTCGACGGGCGCGAGGTCACCGGCCCCGGCGCCGATCGCGGCATGGTGTTTCAATCCTACACGCTGTTTCCCTGGCTCACCGTGCGTGAGAACATCGCCTTCGGCCTGTGCGAGCGCGGCGTGTCCGAGGCGGAGCGCCACAGGATCGCCGACGCCTTCATCCGCCAGGTCGGCCTGTCCGGCTTCGAGAATCATTGGCCGAAGCAGCTCTCCGGCGGCATGCAGCAGCGCACTGCGATCGCGCGCGCGCTTGCCAACGACCCGAAAATCCTGCTGCTCGACGAGCCCTTCGGTGCGCTGGACAACCAGACCCGCGCCTTGATGCAGGAGATGCTGCTCGGGATCTGGGAACGCGACCAGAAGACCGTGCTGTTCGTGACCCACGACATCGAGGAAGCGATCTTCCTCGGCAGCCGCGTCATCGTCATGAGCGCGCGTCCCGGCCGCATCAAGGCCGAGATCACAGTGGACCTGCCGCATCCGCGCTCCTACAAGATCAAGACCACGCCGGAATTCGTCCAGCTCAAGGAACGGTTGGTCGAGGAGATCCGCACCGAGGCGTTGAAGGTTACTGAGCATGCCTGACACCAAGCCGCGCGCCGATGGCCAGCGCGTCCTCGCCGACCTCAACGCACTCCGTGCCATCGGCACCTACAAGACCGGCGTGCACAAGCCGACCTTCTCCGAGCCGCACAAGCTCTCGCTGGACTGGCTGGTGCGCAAGCTGCCCGGCGCCGGCCTCGCCGCTTCGATCGACGGGATCGGCAACGTCTTCGGCACCAGCGCAACGCCGGGACTGAAACTTCTGGCCGGCTCGCATCTGGAGAGCCAGAACTACGCCGGCTGGCTCGATGGCCCGCTCGGCGTCGTCTATGCGCTCGAGGCGGCGCGCGTGCTCAATGCCGATCCGACCGTCAAAGGCGCCGTCGAAGTCGTCGCCTGGTGCGACGAGGAAGGGCATTTCGGCAGCTTCCTCGGCTCGCGCTCCTATGTCGGCCAGGTGACCGAAGCCGAGATCGACGCCGCGCGCGACCGCACCAGCGGCCGCACCATGCGCGATGCGCTCGCCGAGATGGGGCTCGCCGGTCGCGCGCGCGTCAGCGTCGAGCCGGGCCGCCACGTCGGATATCTCGAGGCGCATATCGAACAGGGCGACACGCTCGAAAGCGGCAAGCTCGCGATCGGCGTCGTCACCTCCATCGTCGGAATCTGGCAGTACCGTGTCAATTTCACCGGTGAACAGAATCACGCCGGCACCACGCGCATGGCCGTGCGCAAGGATGCGGGGCTGGCGCTGGCCAAATTCTGCGTCGCGATCGACCAGCGTTTTCCTGATACCTGCGGTCCGCGCACGGTCTGGACCACCGGGCGCATCACGCTCGATCCCGGTGCGCCGAGCATCATCCCCGGCGGCGCCGAGATGCTGTTCCAGATCCGCGACGACGATCCGGCCGTCATTGCGCGGTTGGAGCAGTTGCTGCGAACAATGGCGGACGAGACAAGCGCAAACGGCCCCTGCACCGTTACCGTCGAGAAGATTCGCACCGGTGCGCCCGCCATGATGAACACAGGCTTTCAGGACGCAATCGAAGCCGCGAGCAAGGCGCTGGCCGGCGGGCGATCCATTCGCATGCCCAGTGGCGCCGGCCACGACGCGCAGATGCTGGCAACCGTCATGCCCGCCGCCATGCTGTTCGTGCCGTCGATCGGCGGCATCAGCCATCACTGGACCGAAAACACGGCCGACGCCGATATCGTCACCGGCGCGGAGGTGTATGTCGACGCCTGCCGGCGGATCCTTGCGGGTTAGAACGAGCCAGGGACGCCCTGCGTCGGGGGCAATTCTGCGCTGATGCGACGAAGCAATCCAGAGCGTTTCCGCGGAGGGATTCTGGATTGCTTCGTCGCCAGCGCAAAATTGCCTTGCAATTTTGTCGCGGGCTCCTCGCAATGACGGAGTGCGAGGCAGCATCGCGATGCTCCAATGCATATCCCAGCGGCAGTGCCGTAGGGTGGGCAAAGGCGCATAGCGCCGTGCCCACGATCTCCGTCCATGAGCAACAAGGCGTGGGCACGCTTCGCTTTGCCCACCCTACGAGATCGAGTTTGTGGCACCCAGCTCGGCTCGCGGACATGCCTTTGCGGCCTCGCGGCGCATTTCGCCCGAGCTTTGCTTCGTCTCGCTACCCTCTCATCCAAGAGGGCGCAGGGAAGGCCAGGTGCTGGCTCGCACCCGCGGTCCGCTGCGCGAAATGCACACGCAGAAAGAACCGCACAGCAGCATACAGGTGGTGCCGATCACTCGGCCTTCCCTGCGCAGTGGCTGGACGGCTTATGCCGTGCTCTCCCGGGAGCCGAACTTTCCTTCTGGCCTCCCTCGCCCCGCGAATTGATGATGCAGTCTGCCCGGTTGGGCTCGCTCGCATCTCCGCGAAAGGCTTGACCGTAGCAACGACGGCCAGGACCAC
>NZ_JAVAYN010000265.1:0-247 GCF_054863025.1 Bradyrhizobium sp. 23AC | reverse complement strand
TGAACATCATCGGCGAGATACCGAAGAAGTGATCAGGGATCAGTTAATCAGAGAAAGAAACCGGTTTCTCCACGTTCATCGGTTCATTCCATCGGGAATGAAGAAACCCGGTTTCTGCAACCCACTGCACATTGGCCATTGATCATTGCTCATTGTTCATCGCTCATTGTTAATTGCTCATTGTTCAGGTAGAATGACGCCCGGAGGTCAAACCTTTTTATGGAATTACGCGATTACCTACGCATTC
>NZ_JAVAYN010000264.1:0-247 GCF_054863025.1 Bradyrhizobium sp. 23AC | reverse complement strand
GTAATGTTTTATATTATGAGAAGATTGGAGAAGGCAACGTATGGCGAAAATCATTCCCTCTTCGGATATTGGAGTGAAAATCAACAAGTGGTATGAATTAATCCGCAGATTTGATTCAGAACAAGCAGAACAGTTAAAGCAGGAAATTCGCACCTCTCTTGACTCAATGGAAGAAGATCAGAATTTGCTTCTCTATTTTTCTTTAATGGAATTCAGGCATGAGGTCATGCTCGATTATGTGAAGCCA
>NZ_JAVAYN010000263.1:0-248 GCF_054863025.1 Bradyrhizobium sp. 23AC | reverse complement strand
GAATGAATTTACTCTATCTTGTCAGCATTGTGATTTTATTTGTGTTTTGCTGTGTTCGATTTGGGAAGACGCTGGCAGTGGTTGAAAGTAACTAAATGGAGGATCTATTTTGTTTACATTTAACATTTCAGATGACTTAAAATTGGCGTGTTTACAAGTAGCCGATGCAGAGGCATTATTTGCACTTATCCAGCAGAATAAAGATCACTTGGGAGAGTGGCTACCATGGGTGAAGCACTGTCATCGCA
>NZ_JAVAYN010000262.1:0-248 GCF_054863025.1 Bradyrhizobium sp. 23AC | reverse complement strand
AGCCACAGCAACGGCATCGCCGCCTCGCTGGCCCCGAGGTAACTGTAGATCGGCCCCATATTGCTTTGCTGCAGGCCGAAGCTGAACTGGAGCCCGAAAAAGCCGATATTCATTTGGAAGATGCGCGCCAAGGAAAGGCGCGGCTTGCGCTCCCCTGCGGACGCGTTGCCCGTGCTGTCATCCGCCTTCTGGTGCATCGCCCTCTCCAACCTGTTCGTGACAGCCTGTCTTTCGGCGGTCGCTACCAT
>NZ_JAVAYN010000261.1:0-248 GCF_054863025.1 Bradyrhizobium sp. 23AC | reverse complement strand
CCCTTGGTCGCGACGAAGCCGTCGCGCGCATCGACCGCGACGACGATGCCACCGGGGAAATCGCGCGCGGCCGCGCGGACCAGCTCGGGATTTTCCAGCGCAGCGGTGCCGATCACCACGCGCGAGACGCCGAGATCGAACCAGCGCTCGATCCCCGCGCGGTCGCGAATGCCGCCGCCCAATTGCACATGGCCGGGGAAGCGCTCGACGATCGCGCGCACGGCCTCGCCGTTGACCGATTCGCCTGC
>NZ_JAVAYN010000260.1:0-248 GCF_054863025.1 Bradyrhizobium sp. 23AC | reverse complement strand
GAGAACGTCGCGCCGAATGTGCAGTAGGGGTCAAAAGCCGCGGTGAGCACGTCCATCTTCAGACGTTCGTTCGCGATCAGTAAGCCGATATGGCGAATCGCCGTTCGTTGCCGTTGGGGCGCCAACAGGCACCAAGCAATTCGCAATGACCGCGTCCGATGAAATCCGATACAAACCAGCCTTGGCTGAAATGGAAGAGCCCGCCTGAGGTGGCTAGTACTCGTCCTCGTCGCTGTGATGGAGATCAA
>NZ_JAVAYN010000259.1:0-248 GCF_054863025.1 Bradyrhizobium sp. 23AC | reverse complement strand
GAGATGGACGACGCCTACATCCTCATCAACGAGAAGAAGCTCTCCTCGCTGAACGAGCTGCTGCCGCTGCTCGAGGCTGTGGTGCAGACCGGCAAGCCGCTGGTGATCGTCGCCGAGGACGTCGAAGGCGAAGCCCTCGCGACCCTGGTCGTGAACCGCCTGCGCGGCGGCCTGAAGGTCGCGGCCGTCAAGGCTCCGGGCTTCGGCGATCGCCGCAAGGCCATGCTGCAGGACATCGCGATCCTGAC
>NZ_JAVAYN010000258.1:0-248 GCF_054863025.1 Bradyrhizobium sp. 23AC | reverse complement strand
ACCACCGTCTATCTCGGTAGCACCGGCACGGCGTCAACGCTTGCGACCGTCGACGATCTGTTGAGCGCGATCGATCTGGCAAGCGGCGTGAAGACGGTCTCCATCACCTCGGGTGCTGCGACGATCGCCGTGAGCGCCAGCCAGCCAGGTGCTGCGGTTTCGACCGTTGCTGGCGGCGCCGTCACGCTGAGGAGCTCGACGGGTGCGGATCTGAGCGTCACCGGCAAGGCCGACCTGCTCAAGGCCCT
>NZ_JAVAYN010000257.1:0-249 GCF_054863025.1 Bradyrhizobium sp. 23AC | reverse complement strand
GCGCGCGCGCGAAGGGTTCGATTCGGGTTTCGATCATCAGGTCGACCGGCGTCCGGCCGATCATCATGCGGGCGATCCCGCTCCACGCAATCACGTGTACACGCGACAAAAGGGGTTGCCCGCCGGCCGCTGCCAGGGCGCGCGCGATCGGGTCGGCCGGGTGCCGCGCGCTGGCGGGGAACGCGGCGAGGGCCGCTGCACCACCCAAAATCGTTCGACGATTGATGCAACGGCAACTCCCCCCATATA